>PKDP01000126.1 GCA_002862585.1 Flavobacteriales bacterium
GACTGGCAAGACGGCTACAACTCAGAGCTTTCACCTCGATTTGGACAATCTTTAGGTATGGTTATAAGGTATAACTTCAGCAATACCTTCTCATTAGAAAGCGGATTAAACCTTGTTAATAGACGCTACAATTTTACCCTAAAAAACAGCTCTATTAATCTCGACGATAATTCTAATTTCACTTTACGATATTACGAATTTCCCATTCAGTTATTGTCCTATGTTCGAATAGCCGAGCAATACTATTTAAATGCCTCTTTTGGAAATTCATTTAATGTTTTCTCATCAGATATTATCAGCTTTGGAGAAAACAATCCATTCTTCTTTGTGAGTACCTCACGACGAAAAAAGATGCAAACAGCATTTGTGGCAAACTTAGGCGTAGAGTATCGCACAGCAAAACAAGGCATGTTCTATTTTGGAGCGAGCTTTCACAGGCCTTGGAAGAATACTGCGCGTTCATTTCCAGAATATGACAATGGCACAAACGAATTTAATACCGAAGCACCATCGGCTGATGACTCCAAATACCTTGATATTTCAGGAAACTACTTTACCCTAGATATTCGCTATTTCTTCTCAAGCAAATAACCCTATTTTATTAGTTGAAGTTGTAAGCGTTTGGCTTTTTAAAACTGGATAATTTCCAAACTTGTCCGATTTTTTTTGTACTTTTAGAACAAGTTCATTAACCAACCTTTAGTATGTTTAACCTTAACACTTTCAGTGCTTTTGCGGTGATTGCTTTGTGTTCATTTTCAAGTATAGCACAACCGCTGACCAACGGAATGGGAATTATTACCCATTGGAGTGGTGCTGCTGGTACTTATGATTCTTTCACCATTTATGATACTGAAAATAATGCTTCTGCTCCTTTAGGGCTGAATTGGGCAACAACTTTTCATACACCAGCTGACCCCATTGCTGCTGACTCGTGGAAAGGCACTAATATGGGCGATGTATTTGGCATTACTATAGACGCTGAGAAAAATGTATACTTCACAGCCACAAAAACAATTTCATCTGGTGGTTCTGCCTCTACTTCTGCGGGCTCTGCAGGCGATGGAGGGGTCTATAAAATGGACGCAAACACTTGGGTAGTTACTCCCTTTATATTTACTGGAAATGGCGCGAATGAAATTCCCAACCAAGGGAACGGATTAGGAAATATTGCTTATGATAAATGGAATAATCAATTATTCATTACCAATTTTGAAGATGGTAACATTTATCGTTTTGATATGGATGGTAATCTGCTCTCTACTTTCGACCCATTCAATGCAAATAACACCCCTCTCGGCACCTTTAGTGGGCATGAAGAGGCAGTTTGGGGAATTGCTATACATGAAGAAAATGGCACTACTAAAGTGTTTTTTTCTAGATGGACTGAAGACAATTCTCTAAGTGATGCTAGCGCTCCTAATAATTCAGTTTGGTCTGTAAGTTTGGACAATACAGGTGATTTTAGTGGTAGCGAATCTTTATGTTTCGAATTAGAAGATAATATGGGCTCTTTTGTATCTACGATATCTGGTGCATCCTACCCTATTTCAGATATTACGATTAGTTCTGATGGCAAAATGTACGTCTGTGAAAAAGTACAAGGTGGATGGGGAGGTTTTGGAGGGTGGAACGATTTATTTACGCCAGGAGCACACAGCTCTCGACTGTTTGAATACGTTAACAACTCTGGCACATGGAATATGTCAAAACAATATTATGTTGGTAATTACAACTCCCCTGCCGATGCAGACAATACAGCAGGTGGTGTCGCCTTAGGAAATAGACAAACTTCTAGCGGTTTTGATTGCGAAAAAATTATTTGGGCCTCAGGTGATGCTCTCCGTTTCTCAGGATATAACAATATTGCTGGACAAGATTATGTCTATGGGCTTACAGGTATTCCAGTTGAAGGAAACTCCATGGACCCATCAAGTACAGACTACGTTCAACAAAGCAGTATATATATCGATATTGATTACACAGGAACAGGCAGTAATGGAAGTCAAAAAATGTCTTATGGTGATATTGAGATATATACCGATGCTGTAAATGAACCTACTTTTACCATTACTAATCCAACCACCATTTGCCCTGGCGAATCTATCGCCTTAAATGTAAGTGGTGGACTAAACTACGAATGGTCACCGTCAAGTACATTGGATAACCCTTCATCGGATAGTCCTACGGCTACACCTACTGAAAATACTACCTATACCGTTATGGGCGATGGGAATTGTGGCAGCAGAGATACCGTAAGCGTTACTATTAGTTTAGATGACTTTAATTTTTCCTTAGGACCAGATGTCGATTTTTGTGAAGGTATGGACGATATCGTTCTCGATGCTGGCGGACTAGCTACTGCCTACTTATGGAATACCAATGAAACCACACAAAGTATTTCTGTAGATAGCGAAGGCGTATACAGTGTAAATGTAACAAGCCCTAATGGCTGTAATTTTTCAGATGAAATAAATGTAGAAAGCAAATTTTTACCAATAGTTGGTTTTAGTACACCCAACGATTCCTCTTGCCCGCCTGCAAGTTTTCAACTGAACGATGCAAGTATGCCACAAAGCGATGACCCAATAGTTTCTTGGGAGTGGACAATAAACGGACAAGAGTCCAATGGTATTTCCTCAAATGTTAGTATTCCTAATACTGGGCGTTATAGCGTAACGCTCGAAGTGACTACTCAACTCGGTTGTAGTACTAGTCTTACCTTATCCAATTACCTCAACGTTTTAGATGTGCCAAGCCCCAATTTTATTACCGAGCCTGATGAGATTGGACATTGCGATAAGAGCATACAAATCATTAATTTTTCTTCAGATTACGATTCCTTAATGTGGGACTTTGGCAATGGTTTTGTTAGCTCGGAAGATACGGTAACGAGCTACACTTATGATGAAGTAGGTCAGTATCAAATAAATCTAAAACTCATTAATGAGTTTGGTTGCGAAAACTCATTTAACAGAGAAATAAAACCGACGACTAGTATTCCTTTTTATGCTCCCAACGCCTTTACCCCAGATGGTGACCAACTGAATGAGGAATTTGTTCCGTATATGGGTTGTACCGATTCATTTGAATTTTGGATTATGGACAGATGGGGTGAAGTTATTTTTTACTCCAATGATGTAAATGTTGGCTGGAACGGTAC
Organism: Flavobacteriales bacterium; assembly: GCA_002862585.1. Classification (GTDB taxonomy): domain Bacteria; phylum Bacteroidota; class Bacteroidia; order Flavobacteriales; family UBA7312. The sequence continues at coordinate 3,164 of PKDP01000126.1, forward strand.
CTTTAAAGGAAACCTTTGCCCAGTAGGTGTATACTCATGGAAGGCAAAATACAATGGTGCAAAACACAACCAAGTAAAACTCGGTGACGTGCATCTTATGCATTAAAAAATATTTTTTAATACTAAAAAAGCCAGCTAAACACTGGCTTTTAAAATTTATAGACCTAAAGACTTCTTAACGTCTCCGCCAAGTAAATGAGTCGTTGGGTCTTCCAAGCATTCTTTTACTCTTACCAAGAAGCCAACCGATTCTCTACCGTCAATAATGCGGTGGTCATAGGAAAGTGCCACATACATTATGGGCCTAATCTCTACTTTACCGTTCACAGCCATAGGGCGTTCTACAATATTGTGCATACCTAAAATCGCCGATTGTGGTGGGTTTATAATAGGTGTTGAAAGCATAGAGCCAAACACTCCACCATTGGTAATGGTAAAGGTGCCGCCAAGCATTTCGTCTGGCGTAATTTTTCCATCTCTTGCTCTAATAGCTAATCGCTTTACTTCGCTTTCAACCTCTTTAAAGTTCATAAGCTCTGCATTACGAATAACAGGCACCATCAAACCTTTTGGGGCACTTACTGCAATACTGATGTCAGCATAGTTGTGGTAAATCACTTCCTTACCATCAATCTGTGCATTTACGTCAGGAAATTCTTTAAGGGCAGTAGTAATCGTCTTAGTGAAGAATGACATAAAGCCTAAACCTACACCGTATTTTTCTTTAAAAATCTCTTTGTATTCTTTACGGATAGCAAAAATAGCCGACATATCTACCTCATTGAAAGTCGTTAGCATAGCAGTATCGTTCTTTACGGATACCAATCGTTGAGCAACCTTTCTTCTGAGCATAGACATCTTCTTACGCTCTGTACCTCGAGGACCATCGGTCTTTACAGATGCCATAGCTTCTATAACGTCTTCTTTTAAAATCTTTCCACCTTCACCAGAGCCTTTAACGTCTTTTGCCGATAAATCGTTCTGAGAAATGATGGCTTTTGCAAGTGGTGTAGCCTTAGCGTCCACTGGCTTAGTTGCCTGTGCAGCAGGAGCCGAAACTTGTGGGCTAGCTTCTTGTGGTGTTGAGCTTGGCTTAGCTTCGCCAACGCCATCCGTATCAATGATACATACGACTTGACCAACAGCAACAGTATCGCCTTCTTCAGCTACCAATTTTATGGTGCCGCTTTCTTCAGCCGGTAAAGCCAAAGTGGCCTTGTCTGAATCTACCTCAGCAATTTCTTGATCCTTTTCTACATAGTCACCGTCCTCTACCAACCATTGAGCGATTTCAACTTCGGAGATGGACTCTCCTGGACTAGGAACTTTCATTTCTAATAGCATAATATTCTATTTAAAAACTTCTTCAATTATTAATCGTTGTCTTGTAGCTGCAAACTTAGGTGAACCACTAGCTGTTGCAGCACTTGCCCTTCTAGAAACTAATTCAAAGGGAATGTGTCTTAATCGATTTAAAATATGAGTCCAAGCACCCATATTTCGTGGCTCTTCCTGAGCCCATATCAATTGTTTGTTATCGTACTTGTTGAGTACGTCGTTTATCTTTTGTTCTGGTAAAGGGTACAGTTGCTCCAATCGGATTAAAGCTATATCCTTTCGCCCTAACTTTTCGCGTTCTTGGAAAAGTTCATAGTATAGTTTTCCACTACAGAATACGACCTTTTTAACTTCTGATGGCTTCACGACCTCATCGTCAAACAATTCTTGGAAGCGTCCAGTAGACAAGTCTTCAAGCGTAGAAACACACAATGGATGACGCAACAAACTTTTTGGCGTAAACACCACTAAAGGCTTTCTAAATTCTCGCTTGAGCTGTCGTCTTAAAACATGGAAGAAGTTAGCTGGAGTAGTGCAATTCACAATTTGCATATTGTGTAAAGCACACATCTGTAGGTATCGCTCCATTCTAGCACTAGAATGTTCTGCCCCTTGCCCTTCATAGCCGTGCGGCAAGAGCATTACTAGACCGTTATAGGTCTTCCATTTGTCTTCGGCTGCCGAGATAAATTGGTCAATCATAATTTGAGCACCATTACTGAAATCACCAAACTGTGCTTCCCAAATGGTTAATGAGTTGGGACTAGCCATAGCAAAGCCATAATCAAAGCCCAACACACCATATTCTGAAAGAAGTGAATTATAAGCCTCAAATTTCACTGTTGGATTAACAGCATTAAGAGGGATTATCTTCCTCTCGGATTCTTCCACTTTTAAAACGGCATGTCGGTGTGAAAAGGTTCCTCTCTCAACGTCTTGCCCACTAATTCGTACAGGATGGCCTTCGTGCAATAGCGTACCATATGCCAAAAGCTCTGCCATTCCCCAATCCAATCGGTTGCTTTCCTCTACCATTTTCTTTTGGTCGTTTAGCAAACGTTGGGTCTTTTTGAATAAGGCATCCTTTTCAGGGACATTATATAGTTTGGAGGCTACTTCCTTTAGCGCCTCTAACTCTACAGCAGTGTCTTGTGACTGAACAAAGTCAGTATCTTTAGATTTTCTAAAGCCTTGCCATTCGGCTTTCATGAAAGGCGTAATTTCTGCCTTTTCTATTTCTTTTGATTCGTCAAATCTATCTTGAAGCAATTGCTTGAACTCATGCTCCATCTCTTTAACGATATTCGCCCCTACGACACCTTCACTAATAAGTTTTTGGTTGTATATTTCTCTTGGATTAGGATGTTTACTGATAGCCTTGTATAGCTTAGGCTGGGTAAAACGTGGCTCATCCCCTTCGTTATGCCCGTACTTCCTATAGCATAGCAAATCAATGAATACGTCTTTGTTGAATTTTTGACGGTACTCCGTAGCAATTTGCATAGCATGTACAACCGCTTCTACATCGTCACCATTAACGTGAAAAACGGGTGATAAAGTAACTTTACCTATGTCCGTACAGTAAGTACTTGAACGGGCATCCAAATAGTTAGTAGTAAAGCCTACCTGATTATTTACAACAATATGTATGGTTCCTCCAGTTTTATAACCGTCCAATTGAGCCATTTGAATTACCTCATAGACAACACCCTGACCGGCTAGTGCGGCATCTCCGTGAATGAGGATTGGCACTACCTTCGAGTTGTCGCCTTTGTATTGTTGGTCTATTTTCGCTCGTGCTATTCCCTGCACTACTGGGTCAACCGCCTCCAAATGTGAGGGGTTTGGCGAAAGCGACATTTTTACTTTTTTGGAGTTATTGCAAACTTGTTCTGACGTAAAACCGAGGTGGTATTTTACATCTCCAGAGAATAAATTATCTTCATATTCTTTGCCTTCAAACTCTGAGAAAATATCTCTATATGTCTTATTAAAAATATTAGCAAGGACGTTTAGCCTTCCTCTATGCGCCATCCCCATAACAAACTCTTCCACACCTAATTCCGCTCCTTTTTCTATGAGGATATCCAAAGCAGGAATGAGTGATTCTGAACCTTCTAATGAAAAACGTTTTTGACCAACGAACTTCTTGTGTAGGAAATTTTCGAAGGCTACTGCTTGATTTAGTTTTCGAAGGATTTGCTTTTTTTCGTCTAACTTAAAGTTAGGGGTATTGCTATTTTTATGAAGGCGATTTTTAATCCATTCTACCTGGTCAGGTTTACGAATGTACATGTATTCTACTCCTATGGATTGACAGTAAACGACCTTGAGGTGTCCTACTATATCTCTCAAAGAAGACGGTCCAATACCTATTTGAGTACCTGCCTGAAAAACGGTGTCTAAATCAGATTGGTCTAAACCAAAGTTTTCAATATCTAATGTTGGCGTATACTGCCTTCTTTCACGAACAGGATTAGTATGGGTAAATAAATGACCGCTTTTTCTGTAAGCGTCAATAAGATTTATTACTTGAAATTCCTTCTTGAAAGTTTCTGGGACTTCATCTTCTTCGGAATACACTTCTTTAGCAAAATCAAATCCAGTAAAAAAGTTTCTCCATTCTTCATTAACAGATTCGGGGTTTTCAACATACTTGTCATACATGATTTCAATCATGTTGGTATGAATAGCTCCTAGAAAAGAAAATTTATTTGCCATCAGATTTTATGGTTATGACAAAACTATTGAATTTTATTTATTTTTCGGCTTTAATCTTAAGCAATTTTGAAGGTGAAATTTCGAGGTTTAGCTTTCTCTAATCTTCAGAAGTGCAGCAAACTTTTCAAGTTCAGAAGTATCTTTGCCTATGGCATTCAACGACTTCATTGCATTTTCGTAATACTCATTGATGAGTTCGTTAATATGAGTCTCTATTTCTAAAGATGCATATATCTGCTTTATCTTCTCTACTTTTTCAGTCGAATTTATGGTTTCGGAACTGTATAAATTTACAAGCTCCATTTTTTCGCTACCATCTGAAAGTGATAATGCTTTGAGGTATAAACATGTTTTTTTATTGGCTATGATGTCTCCTCCCAATTGTTTTCCAAAAGCGTTGGTGTCGCCAAAGACATCTAGTAAATCATCTTTTAACTGAAAGGCGATGCCAATTTTACGTCCAAATTCATATAGATTGTCGGCATCTTCTTTAGCTCCTCCTCCGATTATCGCTCCCATTTTTAATGATGCGCCTAGCAATACTGCTGTTTTGTATTCGATCATTTTCAAATACGACTTCAAATCTACTTCTGCTTGTATTTCAAAGTCCATATCATACTGTTGTCCCTCGCATACTTTGAGTGCCATAGTATTGAATACCGAAAGGCATTCTATTAAGCTTTCTTTTGGAAGTTCCGACAAATAATGATAGGATTGTATGAGCATGGCATCACCTGAAAGGATAGCAACATTCTCATTCCACTTTGTATGAACGGTACTTTGTCCACGTCGAACAGGTGCTTCATCCATGATATCGTCATGAAGTAATGTGAAATTATGGAAGACTTCAATAGCTATGGCTGGTCGTAATGCTGCCTTAACATCTTTGTTGTACAATTGATAAGACAATAATAGAAGAATGGGGCGCATTCGCTTACCTCCTAATGATAAGATATAATCTATTGGAGCATATAAATCAGCTGGTGTGCTTGGGTATTTCAAGCTCAGCAATTCCTGCTCGACTAATGTTCTTAATTCATCAATTGATTTCATAATTATTTTATTAATGACAAGAGGTAATCGCCATAACCGCTTTTGAGTAATGGCTCTGCTAATTTCTTAAGTTGTTCGTCATTTATAAATCCCATTTTGTAGGCGGCCTCTTCAATACAACCTATTTTTCGACCTTGTCTGTCTTCAATAACCTGTACGAACTGACTGGCTTGCATTAAAGACCTAAATGTTCCTGTATCTAACCAGGCTGAGCCTCTACCTAACAATTGAACTTTCAGCTTTCCTCTATTGAGATATTCTGTATTTACATCCGTAATTTCATACTCACCTCTGGCTGATGGTTTTATGTTTTTTGCAATTTCCACTACATCATTATCGTAATAATATAATCCTGGAACAGCATAATTAGATTTTGATTCTTTTGGTTTTTCTTCAATGCTAATTACATTATTATCTTCATCGTATTCCACAACTCCATAGCGTTCAGGGTCATTGACATGATAACCAAATATTTTTGCTCCTTCTACGCCCACACATGATTCAACGATTTTTCGTTTTATATAAAAGATATTGTCGCCTAGCACTAAACATACTTTATCGTTTCCAATGAATTCTTCTCCTAAAACAAAGGCTTGTGCTAATCCGTTTGGAACTTCTTGCACAATGTATTCAAAACGACAGCCTAGTGAAGAGCCATCGCCTAATAACCTTTGAAAAATTGGCAAATCGTGAGGTGTAGAAATTAAAAGTATTTCACGAATGCCAGAAAACATTAATGTAGAGAGTGGATAATAAATCATCGGTTTATCATAAACCGGCAATGCTTGTTTACTAACCGCTAGTGTTAAAGGGTGCAATCTTGTCCCTGAACCTCCAGCTAAAATTATTCCTTTCATTATTTGTTATTTAAGGTCAATTCCTTCAACTCAATATCTTCCTCCTCGTCGAATACGTCTAATAAAGGATCATTTAATGCTTCTACAATTAATGATTTTTCTAGACTCAACAGTAAGGCTGGCAACACTATCAAATTAGAAAGTAAAGCTATGAACAATGTAATCGAAACTAACAAGCCTAAAGCTATGGTGCCGCCAAATTGAGATGCTATAAAGATAAAAAATCCAAAGAATAATACAATTGAAGTATAAAACATACTCACACCTGTTTCTTTAATAGCAGCAACAACAGAGTCTTTAATGTTAAAATTCCTAAGTCTTAACTCTTGCCTGTATTTTGCTAAAAAATGGATAGTGTCATCTACAGAAATACCAAAGGCTATACTAAAGACGAGTATAGTAGAAGGTTTTATCGAAATACCAAAGTATCCCATTATCGAAGCCGTAATTATTAGTGGTATTAAGTTTGGAATAAGGGACACTACTACCATTCTAAAAGAGTTAAACATCCATGCCATAAAGACAGATATTAGTAAAACCGCCAACATTAAACTAGTAAACAGATTCTTTACTAAATAGGATGTCCCTTCCAAAAAGACTATGCTAGTTCCAGTGAGTACAACATTATATTTCTCTGGGTCAAAGATTTTATCAACTTGCTCGCGAAGCTTCAGTTTTATTTCTTTCATACGGCTTGTGCCAATATCGCCTACATACAAACTAACACGTCCTATCTGCTTGTTTTCATCGATAAAGGAATTCATCCATTCGTTAGGCGATTCACTTTTTATAGTATAATCTAAAAGCCATCTTTTCTCTTGAGAATTTGGCAATTCATAGAAATCCTTATTTCCATTATAAAGTGCTTGCTTTGAGAATTTTATGGGATCTATTATAGATACTGGTCTAGAAAACTCAGAATAAAGACTCAAAGTATCGCTCAATTTATCAATACGCTTTAAGGAAGATAACTTGGTAATCCCGTTTTTTCTGTGTGTATCAATGACTATTTCAAATGGCAATACAGACTTATAATGCTTTTCAAAAAATTTGATGTCTTGATAAAGCGAAGATTCACTAGGCATATCATCGGTAATATTACCAGCGATATTCATTTTAAACAGCCCAAAAAGACTCACTACAACAATGGCTATGGTTGATACATACACCGCAGTTCTTTTGTTCAGTACAATGTAGGTAATTCGTTTAATCAGTTTATTCAACCACTTTCTATCTAGGTGACTGGTATGTTTTGCTTTTGGAGGATTCAGATAGCTGAAAATTATTGGGATTAACAATAAAGATAGAATGAAAACAGCAAAAATATTTAAGGATGCTACTAGTCCAAATTGACGCAAGTCTTTACTAGAAGTTAGCACAAAAGTCGCAAATCCCATAGCGGTAGTTGCATTAGTAAGAATCGTGATGTTTCCTACCCTTCTAATCATCTGAACTAGTGACTTAGATTTATTACCATGTCGTCTATATTCATTGTGGTACTTGTTTATTAAAAAGATGCAGTTTGGAACACCAATCACAATTAATAATGGTGGTATTAGTGCGGTTAGAATTGTAATTCTATAATCTAAAATTCCAAGTGTGCCAAAAGACCATATAACGCCTATAGTAACTACCATGACAGAAATCAACATAGCCTTTACAGACCTAAAGAAGAAATATAAAATTAAAGCTGTGACGAATAAGGCTAGAAAAATAAATAAGCCAACCTCTTTCTTTATAAGTTCAGAGTTAATTGTCCTTATATACGGTAAGCCTGAGTATCTAATGGCTTTATTTGTTTCTGACTCATAAATATCGCCTAATCCAATTATGCTTTCGATTAAATTTATACGCTTATCGCTTGTTATAAAATCATTATCAAGTGCCAATAGCATTACGGAAGCGCTATCATTGTATAAAGTGTTTCTATAAAACGGTAATGTTTTTAGCTTAGAAAAGGCATCATCCAATTGCGATTGGTTGTCGATAGAATCAAACAAGGATTCGATAATTAACTTTTTCTCTTTTTTATCTTTTAGTAGGTCTACCGCGTCAGAAATAGAATATACTGACTTAACACCATCAATCTTTTGAATTTCACTTTGTAGTTTTTCCCACGACTGAAAGTTGTTGTAATCAAAGAAGGAGTCGGCATCAACTCCTACTATCATGATATTATCCTTTATACCAAACTTTTCTAAGAAAAAATTGTAATCCAACTGCTCGGCTGACTTATTTGGCAAAAGGTTTGCCATCGAATAAGATAGTCTGGCATTTGAAGATTGCTGAATCATAAAATAGGTAGCCACTAAAATCAGCCAAATAAAAACTGAACGAAATCTTAAAATTACTTTAGCAATAGTTAACCACATATCGAATATAAAGGAGTGTAAAAGTACTGATTAATATTTTGAGGTAAAAAAAAAGCCCGACATTTTGTCGAGCTTTTTTAATGAATTATTAAATACGATTATACTGTTAGAATCTCTGCTTCTTTAGATGTGAAAAAGGATTCAATTCTAGACGTAAAGTCATTTGTTAAGTTCTGAACATCTGACTCCGAATCTTTAAGAATATCCTCAGAAATACCGCTTAACTTTTTTAAGTCGTCATTAGCATCTTTTCTGGCATTTCGAATGCTCACTTTCGCGTTTTCAGATTCTGCTTTAGCTTGTTTCACCAATTGAACACGTCGTTCTTCTGTTAGTGGCGGAACATTAATGATGATCATTTCACCATTATTCATTGGATTAAAGCCTAAGTTAGCGTCAATAATGGCTTTTTCCATTACTTCCAACATTGACTTATCCCAAGGCTGAACAGAAATTGTTCTTCCATCTGGCGTATTGATGTTTGATGCTTGTGCTAAAGGCGTTTGAGTACCATAGTAATCAATGCTTACATTGTCTAACATTTGTGGGGATGCTTTTCCTGCTCTTATTTTTGAAAAAGCGACTTCCAAATGCTTTATTGCACCGTCCATTTTTTCTTTGACACAATCCATTATAAATTGAATTTCTTCCATTTTTTTTTTAAAAATTAACTAAAGTACCTATTGACTCGCCTTGCAACATTTTTAGCAAGTTTTGTTTTTTGTTTATATCAAATACAACAATAGGCAATTTATTTTCATTACACAAAGTGAAAGCCGTCATATCCATGATATTCAAGCCCTTTTCATATACTTCTTTAAATGAAATGTTATCGTATTTAATTGCTGATTTATCCTTTTCAGGGTCAGCACTGTATATACCGTCAACTCGCGTTCCTTTAAGAATCACATCGGCTTCAATTTCTATAGCTCTTAATGTAGCGGCAGTGTCCGTTGTGAAATAAGGGTTACCAGTTCCGCCACCAAAAATAACAACTCTCCCTTTTTGCAGGTGCCTCATTGAGCGTCTTCTTATAAAAGGCTCAGCAATTTGTTCCATTTTTATAGCGGTTAGTAAACGTGTTTCTACTTCTGCTTTTTCTAAAGCCGACTGTAAGGCCATACCGTTAATGATGGTAGCAAGCATACCCATGTAGTCTCCTTGCACTCTGTCTAGACCCTCACCCTCAACTTGTACACCTCGGAAAATATTTCCTCCTCCAATCACAACAGCAACTTCTACTCCTAGATCAACAACATTTTTAATTTCATTTGCATAGGAGCTTAGTTTTTCAGTATCTATACCGAATTGTTTTTCTCCCATTAGTGCTTCCCCACTTAGTTTTAAAAGGATTCTTTTATATTTCATAGTTCGCAAATTTAAGGCAAAAAAAAGAGAGTGAAAAACACTCTCTTAAATCATTAGTTTTTTGACTAAACGCCGAGACCGACTCTTTTGAATTCAGTCACTGTTAGTTCATTATCAAATTTGTTCAAGTGTTGCAACACTGACGTCTTTGATTCTTTTATAAATTCTTGGTTTAATAAGGTGTTCTCCTTGAAAAACTTATTAAGTCTACCTATAGCAATTTTTTCTAGCATTTCTTCAGACTTACCCTCTTGTCTTGCTAAATCCTTAGCTACTTCTAGCTCCTTATTAATAGTTTCTTGAGAAACTGAATCTTTATCAACAGCCACAGGATTCATTGCTGCTACTTGCATAGCAACGTCTTTTCCTACTTGGTCATCAACATATTTAGATAAGCCTACTAATGTAGCTAAACGATTTCCTCCGTGTATATATGCAGAAACATGAGCAGATTCAACTGTTTCATACGATGATAAATCAAGTTTTTCACCTATTACACCAGTTTGTTCTGTTATTTTCTCTTCAATAGTCATTCCATCAACAACACAAGCTTTTAATTCAGTTAGATTTGATGGTTTATTCACCATAGCAGCATCTAAGAATGATTGTGCTAATGATATAAAGCCTTCATTTTTAGCTACAAAGTCAGTCTCACAGTTAAGAGCGATTAATGCTCCAAAATTACCTTCAGTAGCAGAAATAACCACCCCTTCAACAGCGTCTCTGTCTGCTCTGTTAGCAGCGACTTTTTGACCTTTCTTTCTTAAAATATCAACCGCTT
>PKDP01000149.1 GCA_002862585.1 Flavobacteriales bacterium
CTACTTATAAATGTTTTTTCAATAGGATAATCGTTTGATATTATCGAATGACTCTTAAAAAACTCTATTGGTAAGAAAGGGATGTCTTGAATTGATGTAATGCTATTGATATCGGTTTTGAGTAAGTTCAAATACCGTTTGTAGGGCTCGCAATTATTTGCTTGAAGATGAAATACCTTTAGAGCTTTCTCTTCAAATGATAACTGTTTTTCAAATACCCAATTCATATGGCGAAAATAAAAAAAGCTCCTCTTATTATGGAGGAGCTTTTCAATTAAATATCATATTTTTTTAATTTATAACCCTAGTTTACCAAAGAACTTAGTAATACCAGCACCGAATTCTTTTGGAATTTCAACTAGCATAGAGCTAAATGTAAGTTGGTCATTTACTCCAATAGCAATAGCGATAGAAATAATTAAACCGATTAAAGCATATGAGAAATCTTTAATCAGTAACTTGAGAGCCATAGCTGTGCTATTTTCACCAGAATTACGGATAGCCATAGCTACCTCTCTACCGCCTAATAGTCCGATAAATACCCATGTTGTACTCATTGGTACTTTGGAATATAATTTGAAGTAGAATAAAATAATACAGTAAATGAAATCAATAATAGTAGCAAATCGAACATCTGTTACTACTGATTTTTCAGTAACAATTTTTTGGATTCTTCCACCTTTATAGTAGAGTAATAAACCTAATCCAATAAATACAACACCAGCAAAACCTGCGAATTGTCCAAAGCTCATGCTTCTAGGAAGATAAACAGCAATATTTGCAGCATCTTGCATTAGCCATACAGACCATAATGTGCCACTTGTAATCCATTGTGCAATAGTCCATCCAAACTTAGCTTCACCAGTAAATTTCTTTTTTGCCCACTGAGATATAAGCATGAAAATAATGAACCCCATAAAAAAGGCTAGTACATATCCACTCATACTCTTAGCAAGCACCTTGCCTATTGCAGCAGGAGCAGCAGCAAATGAAGTTAATAGAATGAATGTAGTAGACACAGGCATTCTCAAACGTGTAAGAATCAATAAGAATATAGGAGCGGCTATCTGTAAGAAGTGAAAGTCTGTAGGGGCTGTTTCAAAACCTTTTGCCATCAGTCGACCATGACTTACGTCTCCATTAAACATATACCATGAATAACCAACAGTAGCTAGGAAAATACCACCAATAAATATCCACAGTACCCACCATTTCTTTTCTTGGTTAGAAGCGATGAATGTGCCAAGTGTTTGAATACTGTCATTTGCAACAGCTGCATAGGCAGCAAAAATAAAACCAACCCACATGCCAATCTGAGGATAAGGCGAAACAAACATTGCCAAAATAAAGGCAGCAACAATAAAAGTTAGAAAATTCCTTTCACCTTTTTGAATCCAAAGGTTAGTCGGATAGCTGAATTTAGACATCAACTTCCTCATAATAATAAATCTTTAAAGTTAAGCGAAGTTTATAGTACAGCGATAGCGTATACTGCAACCATTATTACAACATAAAGAAGTTTACTTATGTCTGTTTTGCTTTTGATAGTTTCCATTGTCTATTATTATAAGGTTAATTACTACAAATGAATACGAATTAACTCCAAATCAAGTTAATTGAAAGTAAATCTAATGTTAAATAATTGTTAACAGACTACTTATTTTCTATTTTTCTGTGCTTAATTACTTTTGACTCTATCGAGAAAATTAGTTCTTCAGCAATGTTTTTTGTGAGATCTCCAGCACGCTCTAATTTTCTTACGCAGGATAGTAAATAGAATAAACTTTCAGCTGAAGAGTCTTCATAATTACTAATAATTACTGTACTTGCAGTGCTATTGATAGAATTAAGAAGCTCGTCTTGTTTGAACACACGCCTCGCGATTTTTGTATCTTCTTTTTCAAATGCTTCAATGACATTATCCATCATAGCCTGAGTTTGTGTGAACATTTCTTTAATCTTTATCTCATTAATGGCTTGTTTTGGAAAAGGAGTGTTCAAATTAAATTTAGAACTTGTATTCAAAGTTTAAGAATACACTTTCTTCAGCTTCTGCGTTTTCCGCAGCATTTGTCCAGCTTTGGTAATTTAAGGCAACTTTAACTCCTTTTACCATTTCTTTTTCAACACCTACAATCATGAACGATCCATCTCTCGAGATGTTCCACTCTTCATCGGATGCTAACTCATCGTATCGACCAAATAAAGACATACCGTTAGACATGTCATAGCTTCCGTAAGCTGAAATACCTGTACGTTCTCTGTCGGTTACGTTTTGTGCATTTTCTTGAATATTGTATTCTAGACCTACTTTGTAGCCATCGCCTGAATAAGCCATTGCAGCACTTGTTGTGTTCTGGTGAGCAACATTCTCACCATATGTCTCACGAGGTACAATATCATAATGTACTCTTACCGCTAAATTGTCCGACGCCTTGTAGGTCATGCCTGCACTGCCTCTGAAAAGACCGTTAGATTCTTGTTCTTTTTTATAGCCTTCGCCATTTAGAACTTGAGCATCTAAACTTAGTTTACTGTTGAATACATAATCTAATGATACACCAACATCGGCTGAGTTTGCCCATTTGTGCTTATCTTGTAAAGACTTATATATATATCTGTGCCCCCAAGCCTTCTCCATGAATTTAAAGTTTTTAGCTCCAATCATACCGAAGTTAACGTTCATGTTATCATTTGCTTTCCAGCTTAAAGAAGCAATTTTCAAGAAAGCAGTGTAGGTGCTTCCTGAGCTGTTATTGCCAACATCAAAAGTTACCTTTGCTTTGAAGTCATCGCTTAATGAATGGCTATAGCCAAGATAAGCTCTATTCACTTCAAAAGCTTTAAAATTGTTGTCTTCTTGTGAAAGGTTGTAATTGAAATTACTAAAGATTTTGGCATGCGGCTGACTTTGTGCCATAGCCCACGTGCCGAAAAATAAAAGTGTTAAAGTGTTAAGAATTTTTTTCATTTTGTTTGTTTTTTTTAATACGGTACAAATATAAGTTTACTTAATCCAACTCAATATTAAGTGTATGTTAAAAAATTGTAAATTACTCAAATGAAAGCTTTTATATTATATTTTTGTTTAAAATTAACTTTGATTATATGACCGACAGTATCAAAATTTTAGTTGTTGATGACGAAGAAGATATCTTAGAATTTTTAGGCTATAATTTGCGTGCTGAAGGTTATGAAGTAATTGTAGCAGATAATGGAATTCTTGCTATTGAATTAGCAAAAAAGCACAATCCCTCATTAATTATTTTAGATGTTCAAATGCCCAATATGGACGGGATTACAACTTGTGAAAAGATTCGAGAAATTGACTCACTAAGTAATACTGTTGTTACATTTTTAACTGCACGTTCTGAAGATTATTCGCAAATTGCTGGTTTTGAAGCTGGTGCTGACGATTATATTACAAAACCTATTCGACCAAAAGTACTGGTAAGTAGAGTAAAAGCACTTCTTAAAAGACGAGGTCTAACTAAAGAAGAATCTTCAGTTTTAGAATTAGGCGATATTGTGGTGGATGTTGAAAAACATCAAGTCTTATACAAAGGGCAGGAGGTAAAACTAGCCAAAAAGGAATTCAAACTATTGAAGCTATTGATATCAAAACCTGGTAAAGTGTTTACTAGAGATGAGATACTTGAAAAGGTGTGGGGATTAGACATTGTTGTAGGGGATAGGACTATTGACGTACATATTCGTAAATTGCGAGAAAAATTAGCCCACTATTACATCAAAACAGTAAAAGGTGTAGGCTATAAATTCGAATACTAATGCAGTGGACAACTCCTAAACAGATAGCCATATATTTGACATTATTCCTTTGTGTGTCAGTATCTCTTATACTTGTTTTATTTACACTCGCTTTTGGTTATGGCATTGATTGGTTGCAAGTTGTTATTGTAACAAGTGTATTATTTCTCCCCATATATTTTATTTCTTATTTTATTATTAGAAAATACATTCACGAAAAAGTGAAGGTAATATATAAGTCACTAAGTAGGCACAAGGGAACTAGCGATGATGTGGAAACGGATTTGAATAAAGTTGACGAAGACGTTGATCGTATGGTGGACGAGCGTCAGCAAGAAATAGAGGAACTTAAAAGCATGGAGTCTTTCCGTAGAGAATTTTTAGGTAATGTTTCTCATGAGCTAAAGACACCTATTTTTAATATACAGGGCTATATACATACGCTTTTGGACGGAGCTATTAGTGATGAAAATGTAAATATGCAATACCTTGAGCGTACGAGCAAGAGTGTCGATAGAATGATAAACATAGTTGAAGATTTAGAAATGATTTCTAAAATTGAATCCAATCGATTGGACTTGGAATTCAGTCGCTGGGATATAGTTAATTACGTTCAAGAGCTATTCGATATTTTGGAGATGAAAGCCAAGAAGAGAAGTGTAAGTCTAAGCATGGACAATCAGTCAAATATCAATTTTGTTGAAGCTGATAAGGATAAAATTGCTCAAGTACTTATCAATCTTATAGAAAACTCAATAAAGTACGGAAAAGACGGCGGACACACAAGAGTACGATTCTTCGAAATGGGCGAAAATATACTAATTGAAGTAGCTGATGATGGAGGAGGAATTCCTTCTGACCATTTACCGCGTTTGTTTGAGCGTTTTTACAGAGTAGATAAGTCGCGTTCCAGAAGTGAAGGAGGGACTGGTCTAGGACTTTCTATCGTGAAGCACATCATTGAGGCTCACCGACAGACTATCAATGTACGTAGTACAGAAAATGTAGGAACTACCTTTTCATTTACTCTAAAAAAGAGCAAATAATTCTTTCCAATTCGTTTGTTTTTCAGAAAGGCTAAGCCCTTTAAAATCATTAATTTTTTCCAAAGCAATAGTTAAGTCAAATGCACCCTGAGGCATAGCAAAAGTCAATTTCTGATTATAGTAGTGTTTTGCTAAATATAGCTGTTCAGTTTGCCCGGGAGTAGGTATAAAAATGGCTTTCTTATTGAGTTTAGCAACATCCATAACGGTAGAGTAGCCCGAGCGGCTAATTATAAGATTGGCATTCACCATAGCCTGATTGAGTTCAGTTGATTTTAGATGACTGAATATTTTTAAATTTTCAATGTTTTCTTTCGAATTCTCTTCCGTTTTTCCCAACACCAAAATCGCTTTTTTCTTCGAGGTCAAAAGTTGTTCTTTGAGAATATTTTCAAAAATAGTTCGCTGAGGTTCAGGTCCAGAAATTACCGCTAGAATATCCAAGTCTTCCGTTTTTTGCATATGCTCAAAACGTGATAAGCTACCCACAAAATGGCAGTCGATTTGAGGTAAGTTAGAGCGGGTTAAATCTCCACTAAGTAAATGTTCTTTTGAGTCAGGAATCCAACAGGCATCGTATTTTTCAATGTATTTAAAGTTGATGTTTTGAATCCACTGACTAAATAGTGGCGATTGAATATTTAGCTGATGCGTAATAAATACGCAGGGGACTTTTTTGGAATATAAGCCAAAGCGGTTATCAGAAATTACGCCATCTATATCGTAATCCTCAATGATTTGGTTTAAAGCTTTTTTCTCTTTACGAATCCCTTTCCAAATTTTTAGGCTTTGGCTAATCATACTCCAAGCCATATTTCCATTTTTTGGATACTGAATATTATAGCTTTCTAGCTTTATGAAGTCACGATTAGGAAATTCTCCCATAAGTAGATCTAGAGAGCGGCCACTAGCTGCAAAAACAACCTCAAAGCCTTCTTGTTCTAATTCTCTAGCAATTGGAATACACCGACTGGCATGGCCAAGTCCCCAATCCAAAGGAGCGATGAGTATTCGTTTTTTGTTATTCACGAGTCGAAAGTACTTAAAAATTCAACTATTTTTGACAAAAATAATTACATTGGCTAAAAATAAATTACGTAAATTTTATCAGATGGCAGAATACCCAAATGTATTTCAGCCAACATTTGAAGAGTTAGATTCTGGCTTTTCTTTAAAAGGAAAGTGGAAGTCTGAGGTCTTTCAAAATGATAAGCCACTCGTTGTAGAGCTCGGTTGTGGTAAAGGGGAGTATTCGGTCGGACTTGCTCAGAAATATCCAGAAAAAAACTTTTTAGGAGTCGATGTAAAAGGTGCTAGAATGTGGCAAGGGGCAACGGATGCTATAGAGCAAGATTTGAAGAATGTTGTCTTTTTACGCACACGAATTGAGTTCATAGAATATTGTTTTAACACAGATGAGGTTGATGAAATTTGGATAACTTTTCCAGACCCTCAGTTGAAGAAAAAAAGAGCTAAGAACAGATTAACTCATACTGTGTTTTTGGAAAGATATGCCAAGGTTCTAAAACAAGACGGACTCATTCATTTAAAAACGGATAGTCAATTTTTACATGGTTATACTTTGGGAATTATTGAAGGACACCAACACTATTTGGAAGACGCTGAACACGACATCTATAATGCTCAGCTCAAACGTTCTAATCTTGAAATTAAGACCCACTATGAGAAGCTCTTTTTAGAAAAAGATATGCCAATTACTTACTTAAGGTTTAGATTAGTCAAATAGAAGCTTTCGTTCATGTCAGAAAAAAAGTTTTTTCAGAGAGTTTATGGAGTAAATAAACAAATCCCCAAAGGAAGAGTTAGTAGCTATGGTGCAATTACACAGCACATAAGCAGTCCACAAGCCTCAAGAATGGTGGGTTGGGCATTTAATAAAGTGAATAATTTTGATGTTCCTTTATATCTAGTAGAAAGCCGTAAAGGGATGTTAACAGGTAAGTATTATTTCGATGGAATTACACTTATGTAACAACTTTTAGAAAATGAAGTAATTCGAGTGGTAGATAATCAAGTTCAAGATTTTGAAAAAGTCTTTTGGGATACTAGTAAAGAATTGATTTGAATTAGTCTAAATAAAAAGTCAATTCCGTATCTTTGCACCACAATGAAAATAACAAAAGAACAGATATTAAAAGCCTTAGCGACATTTACTTTGCCCAATGGTGGTAAAGATTTAGTTTCAGCTAATGCTGTTCGTAATATTCAAATCTTTGGCGCTGAAGTATTGCTAGATATTGAAATCACTAACCCAACTCTTCAGTATAAAAAGAAGGTTGAGGTAGATTGCATAAAAGCCATTCACGATCTTGTTTATGAAAAGGCAGATGTTAAGGTTAACCTTATCATTAACGCTCCAGAAAAACCAGCCAATATCATCAGGGGGAATGAAATCCCTGGAGTAAAAAATATAATAGCTGTCGCCTCTGGAAAAGGTGGTGTAGGTAAGTCTACGGTTTCAGCAAACCTAGCTGTTGCATTAGCCGACAAAGGTTATAAAGTAGGCTTGGTAGATGCCGACATATATGGGCCATCTATGCCCATTATGTTCGATGTAGTTGATGCCAAACCTCAAGGAAAAGAAGTAGATGGCAAACGAAAAATATTACCAGTAGAAAGCTATGGCGTAAAACTATTGTCCATTGGATTTTTTGCCAATACCGACCAAGCAGTAGTTTGGCGAGGAGCTATGGCATCAAAGGCTTTGAATCAAATGTTGTGGGATGCTGAGTGGGGCGATTTAGACTTAATGTTAATCGACTTGCCTCCAGGTACAGGCGATATCCATTTGTCATTAGTACAGTCGATTCCAGTAGGTGCTGCTATTGTGGTGAGTACACCACAGAACATCGCTTTGGCAGATGCACGCAAAGGAGTAGCCATGTTTCAAATGGATTCCATCAATGTTCCGGTTTTAGGCTTAGTGGAGAATATGTCTTATTTCACTCCTGAGGAATTGCCAAATAATAAATATTATATCTTTGGAAAAGAAGGGGCTAAGGCTTTAGCGGATCGCTTGGAGTTGCCATTGTTAGCAGAAATACCTCTAGTTCAAAGTATTCGTGAGGCTGCAGATGTTGGTCGTCCAGCAGTATTGCAAGGTGCTACTCCAGCAGCAATGGCGTTTATGGATTTCGCTGATAAAGTGGTTTTAGAAATGAATAAACGAAATGCCTTAGAACCTACAAAGAGAGTAGAAATAACAAATATGAACGGTTGTTCAACATAAATATGGGAATAATTACAGATTCAGCAATAATAGATAAGATAGAAGAGGCATTAGCTCAAGTGCGACCTTTTCTAGAGTCAGATGGTGGGGATATTAGACTAATTGAGGTCACCGATGATTATGTTGTAAAAGTGAAACTTCTAGGAGCATGTAGCGATTGCCACGTTAGCATGATGACGCTAAAAGCAGGTGTCGAACAAACTATCAAGAAGGTGTTGCCAGAAGTAAAAGAAGTAGTTGACATTGATAAAATAGACAATTAAATGACTCAAGAAACGGTCGAAAAAGTAGTCATATTTTTTGCTGGCGATTCTGGAGACGGTATACAATTAGCAGGTTCACAATTTACCAATACAGCAGCCCTGTACGGAAATGACCTAAGTACCTTTCCCGATTTTCCTGCTGAAATTAGAGCACCACAAGGAACATTAGCTGGCGTATCTGGATTCCAGATTTCCTTTGGTAGCACAGAGATTTTCACCCCTGGTGATGAATGTGATGTGCTAGTGGTTATGAATGTAGCCGCTTTAAAGGCTAATCTCAAACGCCTAAAAAAAGGAGGAGCTATAATTGTCAATACAGATGGTTTTGATAAAAGAAACCTCAGATTAGCTGGTTTTGAAGACGGTGAAAACCCACTCTCTGATAACTCACTTTCAGATTACAGAGTAAGTGAAATGAATGTTACTAAACTAACTCGTGAATGTTTAGTAGATATTACTTTAGGAGTAAAAGAAAAAGACCGTTGTAAGAATATGTTTGTTCTTGGTTTTGTGTACTGGATGTACAATAGAACACTCGAGCATACCATTGAATTTTTAACACAAAAGTTTAAATCTAAGCCAGAAGTATTGGAAGCCAATATCAAGGTGCTTAAAGCAGGATATAACTTTGCAGATACTTGCGAAATATCAAGCAGTCGATTTGAGGTGAAACCCGCAAAAATGAGTTCGGGAACTTACCGTAACATCATGGGAAACCAAGCAACTGCAATTGGACTTATTGCCGCTTCTCAACAGTCAGGTTTAGATCTTTTTTATGGGTCTTATCCCATTACTCCGGCATCAGATATTTTACACGAATTGGCGAAACATAAGAATTTTGGTGTCAAGTCATTCCAAGCAGAAGATGAAATTGCTGCAGTTAGTGCCGCCATTGGAGCAGCCTTTGGGGGAGCTTTAGGAGTTACAGCCACTTCAGGACCTGGTGTTGCTTTGAAAGGCGAAGCTATCGGATTAGCATTTATGTTAGAACTACCAATAGTAATTGTTAATGTTCAAAGAGGTGGCCCATCAACAGGCTTACCTACAAAAACAGAACAAGCTGACCTGCTCCAAGCTATGTACGGAAGAAATGGTGAAGCACCTATTCCAGTAGTATCTGCGAGCACCCCTTCCGATTGCTTTGAAGCATCTTTTGAAGCCTGTCGAATTGCTATAGAACACATGACACCAGTATTCTTTCTATCGGATGGCTACATTGCAAATGGTGCTGAACCTTGGATGTACCCGCAAACAAAAGATTTAAAAGACATTAGTGTGCCAATTACCACAAAAACTGAAGATTATCTTCCATATAAACGAGATGAGAAATTGGTGCGTGAATGGGCAATACCAGGAACGGCTGGATTAGAACACCGTCTTGGTGGCTTGGAGAAAGAGGCTGAAACAGGAAATGTATCGTACGATTCTGACAATCATGAATACATGGTGAAAATTAGAGCTGAAAAAGTAGAACGCATCGCTGAGTTTATTCCACTTCAAAAAGTTGATTCAGGAGAAGTAAAAGGCAAAGTATTAGTGCTAGCCTGGGGCTCAACCTATGGAGCTGTAAAAACAGCTGTTAAGGAATTACTCGCAGATGGCTTTTCGGTTTCTCATGCTCATTTAAGATATATTAATCCACTTCCTAAGAATTTAGTAGAATTACTGTCCGGTTTTGATAAGGTGCTGATTCCTGAAATTAACAACGGTCAGCTGATTAAAATTATTAGAGATAAGTATCTGATTGACGCCATTCCTTTAAATAAGATTAAAGGAACGCCTTTTGAGGCTAGAGAAATAAAGAATAGAATAAAAGAACTTCACGATGGAAAATAAAGAATATACTGCCAAAGATTTTTCTTCTGACCAAGAAGTACGTTGGTGCCCAGGTTGTGGTGACTATTCCATTCTGAAGCAAGTTCAATCTGTGATGCCTGAAATAGGTGTCGATAAAGAGGATATTGTATTTATTTCTGGTATTGGTTGCTCTTCGCGTTTTCCATACTACATGAATACATATGGTATGCACTCTATTCACGGACGCGCTACGGCAATCGCTAGTGGACTGAAAGCGGCTCGTCCAGATTTAAGTGTATGGATAATTACTGGAGATGGTGATTCTTTATCGATAGGAGGTAATCATCTTATTCATCTACTAAGAAGAAATTTTGACACCAATATACTTTTGTTTAATAACCAAATTTATGGCTTAACGAAAGGACAATATTCGCCTACCTCCGAAAAAGGAAAAAAGACAAAATCTACTCCAATGGGATCTATTGATCATCCGTTTAATCCTTTAGCATTATGCATGGGAGCAGATGCGACTTTTATTGCACGAACAATGGACAGAGACCCTAAGCACATGAGGGAAATGCTAAAGCTTTCTAACGATCATAAAGGTTCTTCATTATTGGAAATTTATCAGAACTGTAATGTATTTAACGATGGGGCTTTCTTTGGTATGACAGATAAGGCTACCAAAATGAATCAGACGTTATTTTTAGAAGATGGTGAGCCATTACTTTTTGGTGAAAATAAATCTAAAGGGATAAAGCTAGATGGCTTTAAACCAATAGTAGTATCAATGGAAGATACTTCTGCTGATGACCTATGGATTCATGATGAGAAAGACCGTGTAAAAGCAGGTTTATTGACGCGATTCTTTGATGATGAAATGCCAAGACCATTTGGTGTGTTTTATTCTGAGGACAGAATGCTTTATGAAGATGCTTTAGTGGGTCAAATAGAGGAAGCAAAAGAGCTCAAAGGAAAAGGTAATTTGGATAATTTACTCAAAGGCTCTAATACTTGGTCGATAGACTAAAAATCAAATTTAGTACTGAATTTTACCCTTTATCTTAGTAGATTGTGCCTCGCAATAATGAAAAACAATAGAAAATAACACTAAAAAAAGAAGACTATTTTTTTTCATTCAATGGGCTATAATTACAGCAACGAATGTACTATAATTTTAACTCATTTGGAATTTCACAGATGGGAATTGGTATCATTTTGTGAGTGTTGGCAGTGTTTAATCGACTATATATCTCTACCACTTTCTGTTGTCTATCGTTCAATTCAGAATGAGAACTATTGTAAGACATCGCCCATTCCAATTCGGCATAAGTTGCACCAATTTGATCCTCATCACTCCGGTTGTCGCTCCAAAGACCATCTGTAGGAGCGGCAGTTAAGATGTCTTCAATTACTCCAAGAGATTTACCCAGTGCAAACACTTCGCTTTTGAGTAAATCTGCAATTGGACTAATATCTACACCACCATCTCCATATTTAGTGTAAAACCCAATGCCAAAATCTTCTACTTTATTACCTGTGCCTACCACTAAATAGGAATGTAGTTGAGCATAATAATAAAGGGTAGTCATTCTAAGCCTAGCACGAGAATTTACTAGCGAAATCATATGGTTTTCTTCACTAGAATCTTCAGTAACAGTATCTACAAATTGGTCGTAAATACTACTTAAGTCTAAATAAGCCGTACGGACATTGTTATAATTAGATTTCAACCATTTGATATGTTCATTAGCTCTTGATACTTGTTCTTTTTGTTGATGTATAGGCATCTCTAAACATAAAACTGGAACACCTGTTTTTGCAGCTAAAGTTGAAGTGACGGCTGAGTCAATTCCACCTGAAACACCAATAACAAAACCTTGAGATTTAGAATTGTTAAGGTAAGTTGATAGCCAATTGCAAATGTATTCTTCACATTCTTTTGTTCGCATAGTCTGGCAAAGTTAATAAATCGTAATTTTACAACATGAAAAAGTTAGGATTAAGTTTGTGTTTTTTCTTGGTAGTAGTTCAATTTTCATGTAACAACAAAAAACATTCCTACTACGATTTAGATGTTTTGCGTTTAGATAGCTTATACGTTACGGATGTACATAACGTTTCTTTTCAGGATTATTCTCAGCAATACGGGTATTTTTGGGATTTGTATTCACAAGAAGTTATCTCTTTACCAGAAGCATATTTTCAAGACTCACTTTTAGCCTTTCAGCAAGAAGAAGATTTTCAAAAGCCTTATCGGCAATTAAGCGAGCAGTTTGCTGATTTTTCGACTTACGAAAAGGATTTATCTGAGGCTTTTTACCATTATAATCAATCTTTTCCATCACGAGTAGTACCAAAAATCATTACTTTTTTTGGCGGTTTTAATTATATCGCCATTGCTACTGATAGTGTTCTAGGCATAGGGTTGGAAATGTTTTTAGGAAACGATGCTGATTATTATAAAAAACTAAACCAAAAATTTCCTTTATACATGCACGACCGTTTTCAGCCTAGTCATATGGTAGCCCTCTCTGTTGACGGTTGGCTTGAATCGGAATTTCCCATGCTACACACAGATTTTTTATCTCAGATGATTCATTATGGTAAGCTGAAATATGCTTTAAGCCAATTTATGAAAGGCGCTCCGAAAAACATTATTATGGGGTATTCAAAAGAACAATTAGATTGGTGTGAAAATAGTGAGTTTTTAATTTGGAAGTTTCTCATTGAGGAAGGCTTGCTATATAGTACAGATCAATTCTTAATCAGTAAATATATAAAGCCAGCTCCTTATTCTAAGGGTATGCCTCTAGAATCGCCTGGGCAAGTTGCTGTATGGGTAGGGTGGAATATTGTGGAAGAATTTATGAGTAACAAACCTAATGTTAGCATTAGAGACTTATTTCAATTACATGATCCTCAGTATATTTTAAACGAATCAAAGTATAAACCAAGATGAAAAAAAAACAATCAGAAATAAAAATCAATATTGATTTAGATAGCAATAATATTCCTGAGCGACTGCAGTGGGAGGCAAGTGATGGGGGGCAAGAGCTTTCGGAATGTAAGGCTGCTTTTCTTTCATTTTGGGATATATAATTGCTCCAAGCAAGAAGAAAGCCAGTTGCTTTTCTTGTTGCCATTCAGCTTTTAATTTTAAATATTAATAAAAACTATAGGTTGTCAAATTTTGTTGATTTAGATTGTTAAAACTTTGTTTTGTATGGATTATTCAAAATGTTAATTATTCTTATTGCTGTTCATTTGAGTTTAAGTGTTTAAGTTTAGATTCATTTATCAAAGTTAAAGTTATTCATTTAAAGTTATTGTTGTTTCTTAAATAGGGTATTTAATCATTAATTAGCTCTCATTGTTCATTTCCAGCTAGCCATGGCACTGTCATAATCATAATTCTCATCAACTTCCGCCATTTCTTCATCGAGCTTCTCCTAGTTTGATTTAGCAACTCTGTGTTAGAGCCATTGTTATTC
>PKDP01000141.1 GCA_002862585.1 Flavobacteriales bacterium
GAAGCCCCTATCGCGCATTAAAGCATCAATAGAAGCATCTCTGCCTCTAAACAACCTATATGCTTCTGCTGGGTCAATGGAGTTGCGTGGTGCGAATAGATATTTAACTAATTTTTTTGACATCATGAGCAGCTTCAGTATTTTCCATCTGAGCTATAGCTTCTGCTAAATAGCCTGTACTAGGATTCATATGTCTTGAGTAGAGATAGCATCCTTCACGTTCTCCGCCGAATACCATTTCCATAGTATTACCGGCCATGTATGTGAAGGTTGAAGAGTCAGCAATCGATGGATTTACTCCACCATATTCTCCAAAGTATTGTATGTCTTGTATCCTATTGGCTGGTTTGTGTTTCTTCATGTTGCTAAGTTAACTTTTTTTCCACCATTTTTTTGTTGGTGAATCATTCTTTGAATCGTCATAATAACCGTATCCATATGTGTCTCCATAACCGTAACCATATCCATGTGATGATTTGTCGGTAGAAATGCCGTTGATGATGAGGTTTACTTTTGGTATATTATTGTTAGTTACCATTTCATCAAAATTCTTCACCATTTCTTTGGTAGTATAGTTCTGTCTTACCACATAAATATTAATGTCAGAATGTTCCATTAAGATAAGACCATCTGTAACTAAGCCAATAGGAGGGGTGTCAATGATTATATATTTATACTCTTTTTTAAGTTCATTTATAAAACTTCCCATCTTTTCGGTATTCAAAAGTTCTGAAGGATTAGGTGGTATTGGTCCTGATAGAATAATGTCTAAATTCTCAAATTGAGTTTTATTAATAATTTCCTCTTTAGTTTTTTGATTACTTAAATATGAGCTTAATCCAACGGTGTTTTCTAAATTGAAATCGTCAAAAATCTTAGGTTTTCTCATATCAGCTCCAATGAGGATAGTTTTTTCTCCAGTTAAACTGATGATTGATGAAAGATTCATTGAGATAAATGTTTTTCCTTCACTACTAACACTTGATGTTAGACAAATTACTTTTTCAGTTTTTTCTGAAGCTAAATACTGAATATTTGTCCTTATAGCTCTAAATGATTCTGCTATAGCCGACTTAGGACTATTGATATTAATTAGATTATTGCCACTTTTATTAGTCATTACTTTACCTATAACAGGAACATCAGTAATCTGATCTACATCTTTTTTATCAATTATTTTATCATTTAAAATGTAGTAAAGGGTAATACTAATTATTGGAATAAATATACCTAAGAATAATGTGAAAAGGTAAACAACTAATACGTTGGGTTTTACGGGTTCATTTGACATGAGTCTTGGGTTATCTATAATTTTATGATCAGAAACATTACTGGCTTTAGTAATAGATGCTTCTGCTCTTTTTTCTAGTAGGTAATTATAGATGATTTCATTCAAATTAAATTTTCGTTGAATGTTTAATAAAATTCTTTCCTTACTTGGGAGCTTATTTATTTCAATTTCTATTTGAGCAATTCTCTTTTCAATATCAGTTAATGAGATTTCTGAATTAGAGATAATGTTTTCAATATTTTCATTTAGAATATTTTTTGTGCTTTGTATTTGATTTTGAATAGATTGCACAATTGGGTGTTCACTTCTTGAGTTAATGCTTGCTGCTTCTAGTTGTGAATATAAGCTAGTAAGTTCACTGATTAATTGATTTAAAAGCGGGTCATTGATTCCCATAGCTGAAGGGGCAACTATATTATCAATATTATTATTTTCAGTTAGATAATCTTGAACAGATAGGTAATATTTATTATTTAATTCAAGGATGGCTTTTTCTTCTTCTAATTTTTCTATTTGATAAAAAGTACCATATTCTTCTTTAGATAACTGAATCTTTGGATTTGACTGCTTGAAGTTTTCTAAGTCGTTTTCAACTTTGTTCAATGAATCAGATGTTGAAGTGAGTTGGTCATTAATGAAGAAAATAGTATTCGATGCAATTAAGTTTTTTTCATTTAGACCAATTTGAAGGTAATTATAATTAAATCTATCCAAAAAATCATTGATTTTTTTGGGATTTGAACCTTCGTGTGTAATTCTTAATATTGAGGATTCTTTGTCAGTTTCAATGACATTTATCTTTTTCATAAATGTTTGTGTGAGGTCATTGTAGTTATTAACTACAAAATAATAGGTGTCCCACTCGTCATCTAAAAATAAACTTAAGTCATTTTTTTCTATTCTAAATTCAAAGAAATCAGTTGATATATGCTCTCCAAATTTATGAGTTTCATTGTATTCAAAATCATACTCGTCATTTGACAAATAGCTTTCTGAGTTCAAATCAAATAGTTTTGCGTCTTCACAATCTACTTCTATTTGAAATTCATTTTCAGAAATAATTTTAACGTTAAACTTTTGATCAATTAATAATGGAGTGTTATTTACAAGATTAACAGTGAAAGGAGATTTATCATAAATATCTTTTGAAACTAAATTTCCAGAGTGAAAATAACTGATTCTAAAACTTAAATCTTGTAGTGTCTTATTGGTTAGTGAAAATGAATTAAGGATACCTATTTCATTTTTAATGTTTTTTTGTCCTCCAAATAAATCAATTCCCCCAAATAAATCTTCTGAGCCTAGACTAGAATTGCTGTCTTCTTTTATTAAAATAGTTGTTGATGACTTATAAATTTTAGTAGAGTATCTATTGTATAAAAAACCAATCATCAGGAAAATGACAATAGATAAAGCTGTTTGTCTCCAGAATACTAATAACCTATCAAATAGAACCTTAAGTTCAATTTTTTCGCTTTGAGAGGATGAGTCTAAATTATTCATAATAAATTTAGTTAGAATTTAAGATTCCGAATACAATGTTAGCAATAAGTGCAATACTAGAAATTGCCGAAATATAAATTTGAGCATTTGAGCTTCTAAGTTTAACGTTTTTTAAAGGCTCGACATACAAAACGTCATTTGCCTTTAAAATAAAGTTTTCGGAGTATAAGGTTTCAGTCTTGGTGAGGTCAATATATATTATTTGATTATCCCTAATAAGTTTAATTTTTTTACGATTAGCATAATCCGTTAAATCACCAGATAAACCTAGAGCTTCCAATATTGTTATGTCGTCTTTGAATACGGTGTAGGTGCCTGCAGTGTTAACTTCTCCCAACACAGTGATTTCAAAATTAATGTGTTTAACAATTACAGTTGAATTAACTAGGTAATTATCTGCTTTTAGTTGAATTTTATTTTTTGCTTCTTCAATGGTAAGTCCATTGATTAAAATTTTACCAAGTGTTGGGATTTCAATAAAACCTTGACTGTCAATAGTAAAACCGTTAAGAAATAGATTTGCAGAAGTTGTTTGAGAATTATTTGCGTTAGTTTCTAGGTTGAATATGTCAAAGGATTCTTTTTGAACACCAATAATTTTTACATGAAGAATATCTCCTGATTGTAGCTTGTGTTTTTGATATTCAGAAACTGAAATTTGATCGTTCTCAACTTGTTTTTCAAACAAAACAATATTACTCATGGGTGAGCATGACGCTAAAAAAATAGTTGCTAATGCAAAATAAAGAGATTTCATAAGTTGCTCTTGTTTTTGGTGTATTGCAAAGTTACTAAAGTTTTATCAGAAAACTATAAAGTCTAGCAAGAGGAAAGCCGACAACATTATAATAGTCGCCCTTTATTTCTTTAATGCCTATTTTTCCAATCCATTCTTGTATTCCATATCCTCCTGCTTTATCAAAAGGTTGGTAGTTATCGATATAAAAATCTATTTCCTTTGTTGTTAATGACTTAAAATAAACTTCAGTTTTCTCTGAAAAGGATATTTTATTTTCAGATGAATTGATGCAAACACCAGTTACCACTTCATGTTTATTGTCAGATAAGAGCGTTAGCATTTTTTGTGCCTCTATTTTGTCTTTGGGTTTATTAAGTATTATACCATTACAAATTACTACTGTGTCAGCAGTGATAAAGATTTCATTGTGTTTGGGTTCAAAAGCATTCGCTTTTTTTGTTGCCAGGAATTCTGCAACCTCGTAAATATCTATTGATGACGGGAAATCCTCATTTGTATCTTTTAGTTTGATTTCAAATGAAATACCAAGAGATTCGAGTAACTCCTTTCGTCTTGGTGATTTTGAGGCTAAAAAGACAGATTTAGAATGAAGATTTTTTAACATTTTCTAGAATAGAAGTGTGAACACCAGAATTGACAATGTACCAGTCAGCATTATTAATTTTATAAGTTGACTTAGCTGATGATATGTTTTCTTATCGTTTGCAGTTCTAAGTTTTATAAAGAAATATACTAGAGGCAATTCAATACTTAACAACACATAAATTGCGGCATACGGTTCGTCGTATGTTATTTGCAAATAACTTATCCATCCAATACTAGCAATTAGAAATACACTAATAGTCTTCACAGTGATTTTTGCAGATTTAGCAGAAACTATTGCAAAAGTGTTGTAACCCATTTTACTGTCTCCAAATTGGTCTTCGAAATCTTTTATAATTTCTCTTATGAAGGTTGTTATAAATGCAAATATTGAATAAAAGCAAATGAGATAAAAAGCTTTTTCTCCATTGACTTCTGGGTTAGGTATAATGTCATACATAGGCACTATAAATAGCGTTAAAGCTGCTAGTAAACTAATTATGATATTACCGCTTAGATAGGCTTTTTTCATATTAATGGAGTAAAACCACAAAGCTGTTGAGCTAAATAAATTGATAAAACCTAAATTAATTATACCAACTCTCCATCCTAAATAGAAGCCTAGAAAAACACCAATTCCACTAAAGACAAAATGCATCAAAATTGCTTCTCGTCTTTTAATGGTGTTATCAATTATTACTTTTCTTTGATTAAGTCTATCTACTTGAGTATCGAAATAGTCATTTATAATATAGCCTGCTGCTGCAATAAATAATGTAGAAAGTACTAAATAAAAAAACTGTAAATCGCTCAAGCATCTTGAGTCCGTCATTGGAATTATGAGGGCATACCTAACAAGATACTGGCTAAGTGCAATGATTAATAAATTCTTAAATCTAATAAGTCTAAAAAAGTCTACTAGTTTTACCATTTTCCTTGTACTTTTAATGTTTGTTCAATAACATCCCTTACGCAACCAGAGCCACCATTTTTGTGAGATATGTAATCGGCAATAGATTTAATTTCAGCAACTGCATCTTGTGGGCATGAGCCTAAACCAACTTCTTTCATCACTTCCCAGTCATTGATATCGTCACCCATAAACAGTATATTTTTTGTATCAATATTGTAAATGTGCTTAAAATCTTCCAAAGCATCTTTTTTATCATCACACCCCAAATATACGTCATCAATCTTTAGGTGTTTAAAACGCTCAATTAAGCCTTTACTTTTTCCTCCAGAAATAATAGCAATTTTATAACCTTTTGATAGTGCGGTACTTATAGCCATGCCATCTTTAACATTCATGGTTCTTAATTGTTCTCCACTAGGATGAAGAAATATTTTACCATCTGTGAGTACGCCATCTACATCAAATATAAATGTGGTGATATGTTGTAGTTTTTCTTTATAATTCATGAGTGTTTTTTAATACTATTGCTTAGCGTTTTATAAATAGCTTGTAAATCACTATTAGCTTCAAGAGCTGCAATGTGTTTTTTAATAGTCAATTTATCACCCCTTTGGGCAGGTCCTGTTTGTGCTTTTGATGGTGGTAAGGATTGGATTTTATTGGCTGTTTCTAAAATTAGTGGTTGCAATATTTCAAAAGGAATGGAATGTTCCTTGCATATATCTTCAGAAAAACGATACATGAGATTACTAAAATTACAAGCAATTACTGCGGCTATGTGCAACTGTCTTCTTTGTTTACTATCTAGCCTATAAACTTTATTAGTAATAGAATTAGCCAGTTTACTTAAAAGTTCATAAAAAGAAGAATCATTCGACTCAATGCATATTGGAACGCTTTCAAAATCTATATTGCTAGTCTTTGAAAAGGTTTGAAGTGGATAAAAAACACCGACCTTGCTCTTAGTTAAACAGTCTAAATCTTTAGTGCCAGAAGTGTGAACTTTTGGGAAGTTAATGTGTTTTTCAATTTCTTCAATAGCGTCATCCTTAACAGCTATTATTGCTAGCTCTGATTTGATGATATTATTTAAATCAGTAGTAAATGGGCAATCTAATTGATTCGCTAGATGAGTAGCAGATTTTTCAGTACGACTAAATACTTGAACAATTTCATGATCAGCATGTTGTAAAGCACGGCTGAGATGTGTAGCTAAATTCCCTGCACCAATCATTGTTATTTTAGTCATGCCGAAATATACTTTTTTTAGATTCAAAAAGCACAAAATTAAGTAATTTTGTACTTCCTAAATTAAACCTAATGTTCGACAAATTACTTTCTGGACTTTTATCGATGCGATTAATGGCATTTTTAATATTACTATTCTTTGTTGCTATCGGATACGCTACATTCATTGAGAATGATTTTGGCACTCAAACCGCCAAGGCGTTGGTATATAATGCAACTTGGTTTGAAATAATAATTGTGCTATTGACTATCAATATGTTAGCTAATATTAACCGCTACAAATTATGGCGAAAAGAAAAGTGGGCAGTTTTATTGTTCCATATATCTTTTGTGATAATTGTCATTGGTGCTGGAATCACAAGATACGTTAGTTTTGAAGGAATGATGCCTATTCGTGAAGGAGAGCAATCAGATTTAATTATTTCTGATGGTACTTTTTTACAAATAAAAGTACACGACAATGCTTATCAATATAACTATAATAAGCCCATTTTACTTGATGATTATCAGGGGCCGTTGGAGTTTTTGTCTTCCAATGAATTTAGTCAAACGGTAAAGTTTTTAGATAATTATATCTCAATTGACTATTTAGATTTTGTTCCTAACGCACAAGATACACTAATAGTTGGAGAGGGAGTGCCTACACTTACCATTGTTCTGGCGGGTGCTGATGGGCGAGAAACCTATTATTTGCAAGAAGGTAGAGCAGAGCGTTATTTAGGACTCAATTTCTCTTTTGGAACACCTTTACCGGGACATGTCAATTTCTTTTATGAAGATGGCGAATTGATGCTTCAACTGCCTGATGATGCCGAGTTTATGAGGATGGCAGACCAGTTTAAAGGTTCAATCCAAAAAGATAGCGTACAGCCTCTAATGTTGAGGTCACTGTATATGGTTTCAGGTCAAAACTTCGTGATTCCTATCTTAAATGAAAAAGCGACACTTAGCTATTACAAAGGTGTAAATAAAGAAGGAGAGGAGCTTGAAGATTTACTTAAAGTAAAAGTAAAAAGTAATGGAGAAGAAAAGATAGTTGAGCTTTTTGGGGATAAAGGGATGGTTAGCAATAAAAACCATTTTCAGCTGGGAGGCTTAAATTTCTCGCTGTCATATGGCTCAACATACTATCAAACACCATTTTTTGTGCGTTTAAATGACTTTCAGTTAGAACGTTACCCAGGTTCAAATAGTCCTGCCTCTTTTGCAAGTGAAGTAACATTAATAGATGGAGAAGAACAAACGGACCATCGTATTTTCATGAACAATGTTTTAGATTATCAAGGCTACCGCTTTTTTCAAGCATCCTATGACCAAGATGAATTAGGTACAGTTCTATCAGTGAATCATGATTTTTGGGGAACTTGGATAAGTTACATAGGATACCTAATGATGTCAGTAGGAATGATTGCTACGATTTTTTCAAAGAAAACACGCTTTTCCAACTTGAGAAGAAAACTTGATGAACTAAGAACAAAAAGAACGACAACTTTAATGATGTTCTTATTCCTGTCTACGACTGTAGTCGCACAAGATTCTAATACTGTTGATTCACTTATTTTATCAACACCAATTAGCCTAGAACACGCAAACAAGTTTGGAATGTTAGTTGTTCAGGATGAAGGTGGACGAATGAAGCCATTTGGAACAACAACTTCAGAAATTCTGAGAAAAGTGAGTCGAAAAAGCGATTACAATGGTTTGAATTCAAATCAAGTCGTATTAGGCATGCTCCAAAATCCTTACTTGTGGCAATTGGCTCCAATGATAAAAGTAAATAATGATGAATTAAGAGAGAAGCTATGCTTGGAAGAAAAGTACACCTCTTTTTTATCATTTTTCAGTGATGAAGCCAAATATGTATTAACAAATGATGTACAATTAGCCTATGCCAAAAAGCCTGCTGAACGAAGTAAGTATGATAAAGAGGTAATGGCTGTCGATGAAAGAGTAAATATCTCTTACATGGTATATAACGGTTCTTTCCTACGCTTTTTTCCAATTCCTGATGACCCTTCAAATAAATGGATTTCTCCTGCTAATAGTGAAGCCTTATTGTTTGGAGATGATTCTTTGTTTGTAAACTCAATTTTACCAATTTATTACAGAAGCCTTCAGCAGGCTCAAAAGGATGGTGATTACGAAGTGGCAAATAACTCCCTTACGGCTATAGGTAATTATCAAAAGAAGTTTGGAGCAGATGTTTACCCTTCTGACTTAAAACTAAAAACAGAGGTGTTTTATAACAACGCTAAAGTATTCAATCGCCTTTCATACTTCTATGCTCTAGTAGGATTGGTAATGATTCTATTACTAATTCAACAAATCTTAAAAGAACGCAAGTGGAGAAATAGCATTATTCGATTTGCATTAATATTGGTTGGAGTTGGTTTTGTTGCACATACGATAGGTTTAATGGGGCGATGGTTCATCTCTGAACATGCACCATGGAGTAACGCCTATGAAAGTGTAATATATATTGCCTGGGCAACCATATTAGCGGGTTTCACATTCGCTAGAAAAAGTCTAATGACAGTAGCTGCAACCGCAATATTATCGTCCTTACTATTAATGGTTGCAGCATTAAATTGGCTTGATCCTGAAATTACAAATTTAGTTCCTGTTCTTGATTCCTATTGGTTGCTTATTCACGTTGCAATTATTACAGCGAGTTATGGTTTCTTAGCTTTAGGAGCTT
This sequence comes from Flavobacteriales bacterium, assembly GCA_002862585.1. GTDB lineage: Bacteria > Bacteroidota > Bacteroidia > Flavobacteriales > UBA7312. The sequence continues at coordinate 8,996 of PKDP01000141.1, forward strand.
TGTTAGGCTTTTTAAACTTGATATTAATGATAATCCAAAATAAGACGAATAAACTAAGAATAGGTGATAGTCTAAATGAGCTAACATACATCAACGAAATGAGTATAACCACTGGTTTATTTATGCTTTCTATAGGAACATTCTTGGGCGGTGTTTGGGCAAATGAGTCGTGGGGTAGATACTGGGGTTGGGACCCAAAAGAGACTTGGGCTTTAGCCAGTATGCTTATATATATATTTGTTTTGCACATGCGATTTATACCAAAATTGAAGGGTATGTTTGCCTTTAATTTTGCATCTATAGTTGCATATGGCTCTATTATTATGACTTATTTTGGAGTGAATTTCTATTTATCAGGATTACACTCCTATGCTAAAGGTGACCCTATGCCTATCCCATCATTTGTTTACTATTCAATAGCTGTAATTGCTATTGTTAGTGTATTAGCACAATGGAGGCAAAAACGGTTTCTAAAATAATGAAATACTATACTGTATTTCTTTTCACTTTTTTAACATCTTGTATGAGTAATTTTAACAATTCAGATTCATTTTCTATTTATGATTTTTCATTTAAAACCATAGATGGAACTGACTTTGATATGTCATCGTTGAAAGGTAAAAAAGTATTGATAGTGAACGTAGCTTCAAAGTGTGGACTAACACCGCAATATGAACAACTAGAGGAGCTTTGTAAAGAGTATAAACATCTGAATTTTGAAATTTTAGCTTTTCCTTCTGCCGACTTTGCCAATCAAGAGTTTAGTGATATTGAACAGATATCTTCCTTTTGTTCAAGTACATATGGTGTAAGTTTTACTATTTTTGAAAAAATAAAAGTTCTAGGAAAAAATAAACACCCTCTTTATCAGTGGCTGACAGAAAAAAGTAAAAATGGAAGAAAAAATATTCCTGTTTTATGGAATTTTCAGAAATTTACTATTGATGAAGAAGGTAATTGGGTAGATTATTTTTTACCCACTACCAGTCCTAAATCTAAAAAGATTACAAAATGGATAAACACTTAGATATATTAGCTTTTGGAGCTCACCCCGATGATGTTGAGTTAAGCTGTAGTGGCACCATTGCCAAACATATAGCTCTTGGCAGTAAAGTTGGAATTGTTGATTTGACTAGGGGGGAATTAGGTACTAGAGGAAGTGCTGAAATTCGTGATAAGGAAGCGGCAAAAGCAGCTCAGCTACTTGGAGTTGAGATGCGTCATAATTTGAATTTTAAAGATGGTTTTTTTCAGAATGATGAAAGTCATCAGATGGAAATCATTAAAATTATAAGAGAATATCGTCCTAGAATAGTTTTAGCTAATGCTGTTAGTGACAGACATCCTGATCATAAAAAAGGGTCCGATTTAGTATCCTATGCTTGCTTTTTAGCTGGATTACCGAAGATAGAAACAGGTCAAGATGCTTGGCGACCAGAAGTTGTTTACCACTATATTCAATTTGATGAGATAGAACCAGATTTTGTCGTAGATATAAGTAATTATATCGATAAAAAGATTGAAGTTGTCAAAGCCTTTAGCTCACAGTTTTATGATGCTAAATCGGATGAGCCTGAAACTATTATTTCTTCCAAAGGATTTCTTGATAGTGTTCGCTACAGAGCAGCTAATATAGGTCGTCTTGCTAGAGTCGCTTATGGCGAAGGTTTTACAGTAGAAAGGCTTATTACTGTAGATACTTTAGATAAACTGAAGTAATTATTCCTTAATAGTTTTAACATAGAATTGACTACTATTGTTACCTTTTAATTTTACCATGTATATGCTTTTTGTTAGATTAGTTAAATCCAATTTTATATTCCCTTGGTTAAAAGTCGTTTTACCATTTTCAATCAATTGTCCTGATATAGAATAAAGTGAGTAGGAGTAGCTTTGACCATAGGGTAATGAGATTTCCACTTGTTGTATTCTTGCCTTACATCATTGAAGTTTAAATTCTCATTATAGAGCATTTTTGCCCTGTTATGAAATGTTTCATTATAAGTGGGTTTACAGGATGGGATATTTCCTTCATAAAAATCATGTGAGTTAAACTTTTCCTGTCAAAATAAATGAATATTCAGTAGAATGTAAAGGGTTAGAATTATTTGTTTTTTCATTTGAATATTTTCTTCTTTTTAAGCCTCAACGAGTTTCCAATTACAATAACGTCTGAGAATGCCATAAACAATGCACCCCACATAGGATTTAAAAATCCAAGTGCAGCAATTGGGATGGCAACAATATTGTAGGAAAATGCCCAAAATAGGTTTTGTTTTATGGTAAGTAGAGTATGTTGACTAATTTTATAGGCTTGTTCAATTTGCTTTAAGTTCGAAGTGTTTAGAACTACAATTTGAGCTGACTCAATGGCAACTTCTGTGCTTCCTCCTAAAGAAATACCAACATGTGCTTTCGCTAATGCTGGGGCATCGTTAATGCCATCACCAACCATTGCTGATAAGCCTTCTTTATTTAATTGTTCAATTTTTTCTAGTTTCTCATACGGCAGTTGCTCGCCATATACCTTATCTATTCCTATGGATTGACCTAATTCTTCACATTTTTTCTGTTTATCTCCACTAAGAATTGTTGTTGTAAGACCGACATTTTTTAGATTCTGAATAGTATCTGATAGATTTTCTTTCTGCTCATCACTACATTTTATGGTTGCTATTAAAGAGTCATTTTTGAATAAAAACAATTGATAGTTTTCATCAAAGTGATTCACGAATTTTTCACTACCTAATTTATAAGAATCACCCTTCCACTTAGCTTCAATTCCCATTCCTTTAATTTCTTTTATATCAGAAATATCTAATAGATAAGCTTCATTTTCTAACGATTTTATTATGGATTTAGCAATAGGATGTGAGGAGTGTATTTCTAGAGAGTAAAGAAGATTAACGATTGTGCTTTTTTGACTTTTTTCACAGTTGATTTCATCAATTTTAAATTCGCCGCTGGTAAGAGTTCCAGTCTTGTCAAACACAATATGTTTTATTTTAGCGAATTTTTCCAGAGTGTCCCCCCCCTTGATAAGTATTCCCATTTTTGCTGCACGGCCCAATCCAACCATAACTGCTGTTGGAGTAGCTAACCCCATTGCACAAGGGCATGAAATAACCAATACAGCTATAGAACGCATTACAGCATCAGAAATACTAATATCAAAAAGATAATGACTTATAACAAATGTTAAAAGGGATATTATAAGAACAACTGGAACAAAAATACTACTCACTTTATCACCTAGTCGCTGAATATTTGGTTTATTATTTTGGGCTTGTTTTACTAGTTTAATAATGTGTGAAAGTACAGTGTCTTTACCAACTTTTTGAGCTTCCATTTTGATGTTTCCATCTATTAAAATAGTTCCGCCAATGACATGTTCAGCGTTACTCTTCAAAATACTTTCGCTTTCTCCTGTAAACATGGATTCATCAAAGTACCCTTCACCAGAAATGATAATTCCATCTGTTGGAATTTTGTCTCCAGAATTAACCAGTAGAATGTCGTTAGGACTTATGTCTTTAAATGGAATGTTTTGAATAGTTTCATCTTTATTTTCTTTTTTAGCAGTCAGATTTTGAATTGCGCTCAATTCTTTAATTGCCGAGGTAGTTTGTTTCACAGAGCGATGCTCTAGAACATTGCCTAATAATACAAGAGTAATAATGGTAGCTGCTGTCTCGAAAAATAGATAGTTGTGAGCCTCTGCAGTTCCATGGAATGCAATTGAGCCAACAATACTGTAGAAAAAAGCAGCAGTTGTCCCCATTATTATAAGCACATCCATATTAGGTACGCCTGTTTTTATTGAATTCCATGCACTTCTTCCAAAGTAATAGCACCCAATTAAATAAACTGGTATGGCAAGAAAAAATTGAACTATTGGGTTTTGAAGGAAATGTCCCTCATTAAGAAACATATGGCTAAATAGTGGTATTGTAAAAACTAAACTGATTGCAAATAGTTTTTCTACCAGATTGTCTTCTTCAATTTCTTCTTCTTTACCCTTATAACCAATTGACTCAATTTCTTTGATGATTATCTCAGTATTGTTGTATTCGCTTTCTATAAATCGAGCTTCTGAATTTGGGAAATCAATAATTACATCCTTAATTCCTTTGCTGTTAAGATGTTTTTCTATACCCTTAGCACAATTGGCACAGGTCATGCCAGAGATATGTATGTTTTTATAGTTGCCCATGGTTATTCAAAGTTAGTTTTTTTGTATAAAAAACAATGCAGTAGTTTACTAAATTTATATATTTGCCGTCCAAATGGTGGTTGTAGCTCAGTTGGTTAGAGCATCGGTTTGTGGTACCGAGGGTCGTGGGTTCGAATCCCATCATCCACCCAAAAAAAAGGTCTTGTGTTTACAAGACCT
>PKDP01000062.1 GCA_002862585.1 Flavobacteriales bacterium
TTCTCCTTTTTTGTTTTTTACCAGTTTTCGCTGATTGGCGACTATACCTACTGACCAGCCATCAATTCTGGCGTAACCACATAATATAGTTTCACCATATCCTTTTTTATACTCTTGAAATTTTGAGTCGTCAACTAGATGTTCTATTATTTCAATAGTATTGTAAGATTTCTCTCTACTATCAGGTAATATACGTATTACGTCCTCACTATTTTTTTGTGGCTCTACTGGTTCTTCTCTGTTGAAGCCCGCTTTTTCAAAGTACCCAATTTTATCTACAATTTCTTGGATACTTTTTAGGCAGTCTTTATCGTTTTCCGATTTATAATCTGTAACTCCTGAAATTTCACAATGGGTTTCTGCGCCGCCAAGGGTTTCGTTATCAATATCCTCTCCAATGGCAGCTTTTACCAAATAACTCCCAGCTAAAAATATAGTGCCTGTTTTATTGACTATTAATGCCTCGTCACTCATTATTGGCAAATATGCACCGCCGGCTACACATGAACCCATTACTGCCGAAATTTGAGTAATCCCCATTGATGACATTTTAGCATTATTTCTAAATATTCTACCAAAATGTTCCCTGTCTGGAAATATTTCGTCTTGTAGTGGAAGAAAAACTCCAGCACTATCTACTAGATAAATAATGGGAATTTTGTTTTCCATCGCAATTTCTTGAGCTCTTAAATTTTTCTTGGCTGTGATTGGAAACCATGCTCCAGCTTTAACTGTTGCATCGTTGGCAACTATCACGCATAGTTTTTTACTTACATAGCCTAAAACTACTACTACACCTCCAGAAGGGCATCCTCCATATTCTTCATACATACCTTCTCCTACAAATGAGCCTATTTCAACAGTATCGGATTCGTCATCTACTAAAAAATCAATTCTTTCTCGTGCTGTAAGTTTGCCCTGTTTGTGTTGTTTTTCTATTTTTTCTTTCCCACCACCTATCCTGATTTTATTTAGCTTCTGATTCATTTCTGAAATCATGAGTTTCATTTTATCTTCATTTTTGTTTAATTCTAAGTTCATATAAACTAAATTTAGTTATTATAATTTTAATGATTCTAGATAGTGTTTTGAATTGTTTCCTTCGTTAAAAAGTAAGTCTAAAATACTTAGGTTTGAGATAAAGCCGTGCTTATTTTCAAAAACTTGAATGTATCGAGGAAATTCAATGGTATTGAATTTATGATTTCTTAGGTCATTTTGCTCTGTTTCCTTTGAATAGGCTTTGGTAAATTTAAAATCATTTGAAATGCCAATTTTTATTGAAATGAAGCTTAACATTTCTATGTTAAGGTCAACTAAGTTTGTGTATTTTTTATACAATACGCTTTTCATCTCGTCTTCATAATACTCAAAAAAAGGGGAGGAGCGGTATGAGCTCATTAAACTTTGCCAATGTTCTTTTTGCCACCTATGGTCGTAGTTTATTTTGATATCTTTCAAAGCTGTTTTAGAGCTGCTTTTTCTTGTTTTGGGAACTGCCAGGAGTAGTTTCCCATTTGCTCCGTAAATCGCACAGCGGCTTCTAATTGTTTGTTTAATATAGTATTCATGGAGTTCAATAGCGCAATCAAACTGATGCAAATATGCATAGTATTCAATTGGAGCCATGTAGCTACATGGTAGTAGGTATTGTTTAGTGGATAGCATTAAATAATCTATTCCATCTTATTTTATTTATTCCATTTTTGTTTTTGTCCCAGCTCATCCAAATAAATAATGCTTTTCCAACAACGTGGTCTTCGGGAACAAATCCCCAATATCTTGAATCTAATGAATTGTGCCTGTTGTCACCCATCATCCAATAGTAATCCATTTTAAATGTATAGGTTGAAGCCAGCTTATCATTGATGTATATTTCACCATCAATAATCTCTAATTTATTGTTTTCGTAGGTTTCAATAATTCTTTTGTAAAGCTCTACGTTGTCCGCACTTATATCAACTTGACTTCCTGCTTGTGGAATTTTTATGGGTCCGAAATTATCCAGATTCCAATTAAAATTATCTTCTGGGAATATTAGTTCAGGTGAATTTACTTTTACTCCTTTGTCAATAACTATTTTCTCTACTTTTTTCACATAGGTAAAGCGTTTGATTGCTGCTAAACTTTCATCGTTAAGTATGAGTTCGTAGTCGCCATTTCTAGAAAGTATTTGCCCTTCATAAATATTGTATTTGTTTAGGGTTCTTTCACTAAAAAGTGTACCATCTGTTTTGACAAAATATCGGAATTGATTCCTCATTTTTTTTGTAATAGTCTGAGGCTCTCCGTTTACATATAAATCGGTGTTTTTAATTTCTATGACATCGCCAGGGATGCCTACGCACCTTTTTATATAGTTTTCTTTTTTGTCAATAGGCCTTTCAGGATGAAGGGCGTCATCTGCGGGGTAATTGAATACGACGCAATCGTTTCGTTCCACATCTCCTAAGCCTTTCATTCTGTAGTGATTTAGTTGTATCCATTTTAGATATGCGGGGGTCTTTTTTGTGAATGGTAGCGTATGGTGAACCAATGGAAAGGCAATTGGTGTCATTGGTACTCTAGGCCCGTAGCTTACTTTACTTACAAAAAGAAAGTCGCCAATGAGTAGTGATTTTTCCATTGAAGAGGTAGGAATTGTATAGGCTTCAATTAAAAATGTCCTTAAAATTGTAGCTGCAACAACAGCAAACAAGATGGCGTTGAACCAACTTTTAATTTCACTTTTTTCTTTCTTCTTTTTCTTTTCTTTCTTTTTCCAAAATTGCCAGTTGATGGTTTCCCAAAATAAAACATCACCTACTATAAGTGGGAAAAAATAAAGCCATTCACCATCAATTAGGTAAACGAACAAAGACCAAAGGATAGTAAATAGTATGAATATTACTACTTTGAATGATTTGCCCAATAATTCTTTTAATTTTTTCATAGTAATTCTAAAGTTTTAATACGTCTGACATTTTAAATATTCCCTTTTTATTGACTATCCATTCGGCTGCTATAAGTGCTCCTTTCGCAAATCCATTTCTGTTGTGTGCTTCGTGTGATATAGAAATAGTATCAATATCAGAGGTGTACTCCACAAAATGAGTGCCAGGAACACCTTCTATACGTTCACTGTCAATGGGCGTATTTTTATCTATTTGTGATTGCAAACTAAGAGCTGTTCCACTAGGGGCATCTAACTTTTCAGTGTGGTGAATTTCTCTTATGTGAGTTTTGTATTGTGGATGAGAGTCCAATATACTTTTTAATTTTTTATTCAATTCAAAAAAGAGATTTACTCCTACACTAAAGTTTGAAGCGTATAAAAAAGCAGTATTGTTTTTTGTTGTAAGCTTGTTGATATCTTCCATTTTATCTAACCATCCAGTTGTTCCGCTAACTACTGGTATTCCTTGAGTAAGGGTAGTAAATATATTTTTGAAAGCTGTTGTTGGCGTGCTAAAATCAATGGCTACATCTACCTTTGAAAAGTCGATATCGTCAACGCTATGTTTTGAATTTGCAATGTAGATTATAGAGTGACCGCTTTGAGTTGCAATTTCTTCAATGAGTTGTCCCATCTTTCCGTATCCAAGTAGAGCAATATTCATGTCCTCAAAGTTAAAAATTCATTTTTAATGACAAGGAGGTATTCTTCCCATGTGGAGTATTTATAAATGAAGGGGCATAAGATACGGTTAGCTCATCACTTACATCAAAGTCTAAAAGATGGGCATCTACGCTGGCATCAACAATATTTAATAAATAAATGGCTGCTGTGATTATATAGGAAACATCTCTATTTCTTTCGTAATAATCCATTATTGTAATGAGTTGACTGTTGTTATAGAGTTCTGAATAATCGTCTGCCTCACCGTTTAGCCTTTGTAAATAAGCGTTTTTATATGTGGTGTATTTGTTTTGATTTTCATTAATGAAATAGATACTTGTTGCTAGAGAAGCATATATGATTGGAACTTTCCAATACTTTTTGTTATATACTTGTCCAGCACCAGGAATAATTGTTGAAAGAACTGATGCTTTATGTGCAGAATGAATTTTTGGACTCTCTGATTTTTGAGCCATGCAGTTTATCGACAAAAACAAACAGATATATAAGTTGACAGCTTTCAATTTTTTAGTTTATTTTTTTTATGATTTCATCTAATTCCTCATCAGAGTTGAATTTTATTTCAACTTTTCCCTTTCCAGATTTTAAAACTTTGAGTTTCACTTCTTTTCCTAAGCAGTGAGATAAATCATTTGATATTTTTTGATGTTCAAATGTTGGAATTGATTTTGTACGATTTCTACTTGTCTTAGTATAATTTGTATTGCCAAAATCTTTTACTATTTGCTCGATTTCTCGCACTGTAAACTTGTTTGAAACGGCATCTCTAAAGATGTTCATTTGAGTTTCAGTGTTGTTTACATTGATAAGAGCTCTTGCATGTCCCATGCTTATGTCTTCTTTTTTTAATGCTGACAATATTTCAGCGGGTAGTTTTAGCAGTCTAAGGTAGTTTGTTATGGTAGATCTTTTTTTACCTACTCTTTCACTCATTTTTTCTTGGGTGAGTTTACATTCATCAATTAGTCTTTGATAGCTCAAAGCTACTTCTACAGGATTTAATTGCTCTCTTTGAATATTTTCGACCAATGCCATTTCTAGCATTTCTTGGTCGTTTGCTATTCTTATGTACACAGGTATGCTGTTTAAACCAGCAATTTGAGTTGCTCTAAATCGTCTTTCTCCGGAAATGAGTTGGAACATATCGTAACCAAGTTTTCTTACAGTAATGGGTTGAATTACTCCAAGTTCCTTAATAGAAATCGCTAATTCTTGTAGTGCATCTTCATCGAAGTCAGTTCTTGGCTGAAAGGGGTTTACTTCAATTTTATCTAATGGAAGTTCTGAAATTGACCCAACAATTTTTGTTGAGTTTTCAATTGATTCGGCACTTGTGATGTCAGTATCAGGATTCTTCAATAGTGCCGATAAGCCTTTTCCTAATGCTCTTTTCTTTTCTGCCATTTCTTTAGATTCTTTCTAATGATTTTTGATTATTCTTTTCAAGAATTTCCTTGGCAAGATTTAAATAGTTTATTGCACCTTTACTACTGGCATCATGCATTATTATAGTCTCGCCAAAGCTAGGGGCTTCGCTTAGTCTTACATTTCGTTGTATGATCGTATCAAATACCATTTCTTGAAAATGTGTTTTTACTTCTTCAACAACCTGATTAGAAAGCCTCAAGCGAGTGTCGTACATGGTTAGTAGTAGGCCTTCAATATCAAGTTCTTTATTTAAACGACTTTGTACAATTTTGATTGTATTCAATAATTTTCCTAAACCTTCAAGAGCAAAGTACTCACATTGAATAGGTATAATTATTGAGTCAGCAGCAGTAAGTGCATTAGTTGTAACTATTCCTAGTGAGGGAGCGCAGTCAATAAATATATAATCGTATTGTCCTTTTATCTTATCAATCATTTTCTTTATGATGTATTCTCTATTGGGTTGATTGATGAGTTCTAATTCTGCTCCAACTAAATCAATATTTGCGGGTAGTAAGTCTAGGTTAGGACTTTTAGTCTTTACAATTACATCATTGGGATTTATATCATCAACAAGACATTCGTAAAGGCCGTTTTTTACGTCTCTAGGATCAAAGCCAACTCCCGAAGTTGAATTTGCTTGTGGATCAGCATCAATTAGTAAAACTTTCTTTTCGAGCACTCCCATACATGCCGCCAAATTTATGGCTGATGTGGTTTTTCCAACTCCTCCTTTCTGATTTGCAATTACAATTGTTTTGTTCATAGTTGTTGTAATGTTTGATTAAATAGCTTTTTAAGGAATAGTTAGCTTTTAATTGTTCAGTAAAAACATAACTATTTTGATTATATTTATACGTTCAAAAGTAGCTTATTTTGTCGACTGATTAAGAAGAAAAAAGGCTGTTTTTTTAACATTTATTGAAAAATGTTAATAGCTATTAATTAAAAATATTCTCTTCAAATGATTTCATCAAATTTGTTTTTAAATAATTTAGAAATTCAAGATAATGTCCTAATTGTTACACAGATTTTAACCACTATGTTTTTAGCTATTCTGTTTATACAATCTGGAATAGACAAGGTAATCGATAAGGAAGGAAATTTAAGTTGGTTAAAGAGTCATTTTTCAAACTCACCCTTAAAAAACTCTGTTCCTTTTTTATTATTTACAGTTACAGCAATTGAATTATTAGCTGGTTTTGGAAATCTAATAGGTGCTTTTTATATACTATTTATGGATAACACCGCCATAGCTTTTTTAGGTGCTTTACTTTCCTCGATAAGCTTGATTATGCTGTTTTTTGGGCAAAGAATAGCCAAAGATTACGCAGGTGCTCAATCTCTAGTAAGTTATTTTATCTTGACTATTGTAACTCTAGTGTTACTATCTTAATAATGTTTAAATATCTTCGAAATTAACGTCAGTAAAGCTTTTTTCTTCTGTCTTAGTCTCGCTTTTTTCTTCTGATTCAGTAGATATAATATCTAGTCCTTTGTTTTTGATAATGTAGCCTAGAGTATCTGATAAAGCATCTTGAAATTTTTCAAAATCCTCTTTATACAAGAAAACTTTATGCTTTTTGAATGAATGATTACCGTTATCGTCAAAAATCTTTTTGCTTTCAGTTATAGTAATGTAGTAATCGTCAGCTTTTGTAGCCCTAACATCGAAAAAGTAAGTTCTTTTTCCAGCTCTCACTTTATTAGAATAAATTTCTTCTTGGTCTTTGTAGTTTTCCATATTTTTAAATAATTTGAATTCAAATCTATGAATATTAATCAAAGATAACAAATCAATTACTGAGTAGAAAGTTGTTGTTCGTACATGTCAAAGTATACTTTTTTGTTTTGTATTAACTCTTCATGAGTTCCTTTTTCAATAATTTTTCCATTCTCTAACACAATAATTTCATCGACGTGTTGTATTGAGGATAATCGATGACTTACTACTATAGTTGATTTATTATGATTCTTCTTTTTAATTTCTTTAAGTATTTGTTCTTCTGTTTCATTATCAACAGCAGATAGGCAGTCGTCAAAAATCAGTATTGATGAGGGCTTTATAAAGGCTCTAGCAATTGAAATTCTTTGTTTTTGTCCGCCGGAAAGAGTGACACCTCTTTCGCCAATTTTTGTGCTGTATTGTGCTGGGAAGCTCATAATATTTTCATGTATTGCCGCTTTTTTAGCAACATCTTCTATTTCTTCTTGGCTTGTGTTTTTATCTGTCCCAAAAGAAATATTGTTGGAAATAGTATCAGAAAATAACAAGGCTTCCTGAGGCACTAAACTAATAGCTGACCTTAGGCTTCTTACATTATAATTTCTAATCGGTTTTTTATCAATTTTTATCAGTCCATCACTTGATTTGTACATTCTAGTAAGTAGCTGAATAATTGTAGACTTTCCAGAACCTGTACGTCCTACAATAGCAACTGATTTTCCTTTTTCTATTTTGAAAGAGATGTTACTCAAAGCATTTATATTACTATCAGGATATTTAAAGCTTACATTGTCAAACACAATTTCACCTAAAATATGCTCCTCTAAAATTCTATCATCAACTTCAACTTTAGTATTTAAAAATTCGTTAATCCGTTTTTGAGATGCAGCCGCTCGTTGAATGATAGAGGTTACCCACCCAATTGATGCCATAGGCCAGGTAAGCATGTTAACGTAAATGATAAATTCTGCAATATTTCCTGTGGTGATATTTCCCGCAATAGCTTCAGTACCACCTACATAAATAGTTAATAGTGTACTCAAACCAATTAGCAAGAGCATAAAAGGGAAAAAGGCAGCATTTGTCCTGGCTAGAGATACATTTCTTTTTAGGTATTCATCTGTTTCGGTATTGAAAAGTTTGAAGTTCATTTTTTCATTGACAAATGATTTTAAAATTCTAATTCCTGAAAAAGACTCTTGTGAGATAGTGGATAATAGTGATAATTGTTTTTGTACTTTTTCACTTTTCGAATGAATAATTTTACTGATAAAGAATATGCTTATAGACATTATTGGCAATGGTGCTAATACAAATAGACTTAACTTGATATTAATGCTAAACATATTATACATTACCAAAGCAAATAGCGAAATCATATTTATAGGATACATTGTGGCTGGACCTAAAAACATTCTTACTTTACTTACGTCTTCACTGATTCTAGCCATCATATCACCAGTACGATTTCTTTTGTAGAAGGCTCTATCGAGTTTTTGGTAATGGTCGTAAATTTCATTTTTAATATCGTACTCTATCATTCTAGACATGACGATTATGGTTTGCCTCATGAAAAACATAAATACACCCTTTAATAATGCAAATAGGATAAGCATCATTCCAAAATATAGTAATGTTGATGTTAGCGACTCAAAATCAACATTTCCGTTATTTTGACCTAACTCGATGGCTTCTTTTGCTGTGTCAAATGCTTTTCTTGTAAATACAGCAGGGTACAAGGCAAATACGTTAGAAACGACCACAAATACGACTCCAATTAAAAATCGCCATTTGTATTTTTTGTAAAACTTAAGAAGATATTTAAGCTCTTTCATAAAATCGAAGTCGTTAATTTAAATAGCATAAATAAAATTGTAGATTTGCGAACTTAATATTTGTCTTTTTTTAGGATAAATTAGTTTACAAAGTTAATTAACTTTCTTGTCTAATTATGTTAGTAAAATCAAAATCTATGTTTGACCTTAAAAATGCTAAAGATTCAAGTCAAGGTTTTCAGGTGCTTGAGATGATGGATTCTATGAACCATGAGCAATTGGTATTCTGTAACGATAAGGAAACAGGCTTGAAGGCAATCATTGCTATTCATGACACTACACTTGGGCCAGCACTTGGTGGAACAAGAATGTGGCATTATGAAAATGAAGTAGATGCTTTGATAGATGTATTAAGACTTTCAAGAGGAATGACATTTAAAGCGGCAATAACTGGCTTGAATCTTGGAGGAGGTAAAGCTGTAATTGTTGGCGATGCTAAAAAGCTTAAATCTGAAGCGTTGATGAGGAAGTTTGGTAAGTTTGTAAATAGTCTTGGAGGCAAATACATTACTGCTGAAGATGTTGGTATGAGTGCTGAGGATATGAAGTTTGTGAAAATGGAAACCGACTGTGTAACTGGTATACCAGTTGAAATGGGTGGAAGTGGAGACCCTTCACCAGTTACTGCTTATGGCGTATACATGGGTATGAAAGCTTCAGCTAAGTATAAGTGGGGGAGTGATGATTTAAAAGACAAAAAAGTAGTTGTTCAAGGTGTTGGTCATGTTGGCGAAAATCTTGTGAAACACCTTTCAGAAGAGGGGGCTAAAGTTATTATAAACGATATTAATCAAGACAACTTAAATAGAGTATCAGAACTTTACAATACTGAAATTGTTGACGGTGATAGTGTTTATGATATAGATATGGATATTTATTCGCCTTGTGCATTAGGAGCAACTATAAATGACATTACAATAGATAAGTTGAAATGTGAAATAATTGCTGGTGCGGCGAATAATCAATTGAAAGACGAAAATAAACACGCTAATATTTTGAAGGATAAAGACATTCTTTATGCTCCTGACTTTTTAATAAATGCTGGAGGTCTTATCAATGTATATTCAGAACTTAATGGCTATGATAGAGAAAAAGCTATTGAAAAGACCAGAAGAATATTTGATACAACTCTTGAGATATTTGTCAAGGCAGAGGAAGAAAATATTACTACAAATGCTGCGGCATTGAAGCTGGCAAAAGAAAGAATCCAACAAGCTAAAAACTAGCTTAAAATAATTTTATGTTAAATCGAAGACATTTAAGAATTCGTGTTTTACAGTTTGTTTATTCGTGGAACAAATCCAAGGATACCGATATTGTTAAAGTTGAAAAACAATTCCTTAAGTCCATTGAAAAGGTCGAGGAATTATATATCCTTTTATTACTTATTCTTATTGAGGTTCGTGATTTCGCCGAAGATTTTCAGGAAGACGCTAAGAAAAAGAATTTACCTTCTGATGAAGATTTAAATCCTAAGACTAAGTTTCTTAATAATTTATTTATCCAGAAACTAAAAGATGATACTTCATTAATGAGCAAAGCAAATGATTTGAAGTTGTCTTTTTCGGATAGCCGCTCTTTAATTAAAGCGATATATTTAGAGATTATAAAGACACCTTTATATGAGAATTACATTTCTGAAGAAGAAAATGGTTTCGATGTAGACAAGAAGTTTATATTGAAGCTGTTTAGCAAACATATTATTGATATGGCTACTCTACAAGACTTCCTAAATGAACAAGATATCTATTGGGATGATGATTTACCTTTCGTTTCAAGTATGATTGTAAAAACCATAAAAGAATCATCCGATTCAAACATTTTTTTATTTGATTTGTTTAACAATAAAGAAGAAAAAGATTTTGCATTAAATTTATTGAGGTTTTCAATAATTCATTCAGATGAATACACAGAACTGATATCTTCCAAAACTAAAAATTGGGAAATTGACAGAGTAGCTTTGATGGATTTAATTTTAATGCAAATGGCCATTACTGAATTACTGAAAATGCCTCAAATTCCTGTTAAAGTGAGTATCAACGAATATTTAGAATTAGCTAAATATTACAGTACCCCAAATAGTAAGAATTTTGTGAATGGTATTCTTGATAATTTATACATTGAATTAAAGCGAAAAGGCTTGATTACAAAAACAGGTAGAGGGCTTATTGAATAATTATTATTTTTGCCTTAACTAAATTTATATTTTATGTACAGACTAACTATTTTATCAGCAGTATGTTTTGCTTTCGCTTCGTGTGATGATATGGCTAAAAAAATTGACTCAGAGGAAACAATTGTAAAGGAAACAGTTGTAAAAGCAGAAGAAACGGTTGTAAAGCCAACCCTTTCTTCCAATCTAGTAATGAATACAAATACAGCAGAGTCAACATCAGAGAAAAAGTCTGGACCAAATTTTTCATTCAACAAAGAACTTCATGATTTTGGTCAATTAGTAGATGGCGAAAAAGTATCATACTCATTTACATTTACTAATTCAGGAGATGCTCCACTAATTATTTCAAGTGCAAAAGGCTCTTGTGGTTGTACTGTGCCAGATTGGCCAAAAGATCCAATAGCACCAGCTGAGTCAGGCTCTATTGACGTTACTTTTAATAGTTCAGGAAGATCAGGAAAACAAAATAAAGCAGTTACTTTAACTGCAAATACTAACCCAAGCAGAAAGGTGTTAAACATCACTTCTGAAGTAATTTCTAAATAATGACTTTAATAACAATATTTCTACAAGCAGAATCAAGTGGTAATCCATTAATATTTTTCGTTCTTGTTTTTGGAGTGTTCTGGTTTTTCATGATTAGACCACAGGTTAAAAAACAAAAGCAAGAAAGAAAGTTTAGAGAAGAGATGAAAAAAGGAGACAAGGTAGTAACTACAGGAGGTCTTCACGGAAAAGTAGTCGAAATATCGGAGAAAACTGTTAAAATTGACGTGTCAAACGGTTTGGTTTTGAAGTTCGAAAAAACATGTGTTTCTGCAGATTTGTCTCAAACTAAAGACTAGTGTTATTAGGGTTTTAATCCCTGTATATGTTGAGTAAACTCTCATTTGTATTAAATCAGTTGTTTTTACTGCTGAGAATAGATAGAAGGCACCTTCCTGTTTTCGCTTTTTTATTGACGCTATCTACACTGTTTTGGATACTTACAGTTTTATCAAAAGATTATACAACTACAGTACACTACAAAGCTGATTTCATTGATTTACCTGTCGATAAGTTACTCATAGACGAAGAGGAGGTAGATTTACACCTTCAGGTTATTGCTCCAGGGTTTACAATTTTAGCACACAGATTAAGTTTTAGGAATGAATTACCCCTATCTGTATCATCGTTTATTCCAAAGAAAAAGGGGAATTACTGGAACTATTTTTTGTTAGGAGAACAATCCATTTCTCAAATTCAAGAGGTGATTCCAACAAGTATGCAATTACTGCATATTCAACCTAATAGAATTGATTTATTATTGGATGAAAAGGCAGAGAGAGTTGTGCCAGTAAAATTAAAGTCTAGTATTTCATTTAAAGATTTGTTCAGACAAAAAGAAGCTGTGAAATTAGAACCATCTACTATTGTTATTTCGGGGCCAAAAGCAGTTGTTGAGGTGTTTGACGAGATAAATACAGAATTACTTTCACTAGAAGATGTCGATAATAATAAAAATGGAGAAATAGAAATTCAGTCCTTGAATCACTCTGAGATTAACTACTCAGTAAAAAATATTAAGTGGGAGTTTAAGGTAGAACAGTTTACTGAAGGTGAAATTAAGCTTCCTATTGAAATGAAAAATGTTCCTAAGGGATATGAGATAAAACTATTTCCTGATGAGGTTACGGTCAGCTATTTAATATCCTTAGATAAGTTTGACTTAGTGAAGCCAGACATGTTTGCCGCTCAAATTTTATTTGATAGTGACTTTAAGCGACAGTCAGTAAATTTAAGTAGACAAGTAGACTTTGTTGAAAATGTTCGTGTTTTTCCATCTAAGGTTGAATATTTTCTCATTAAAAAATAAGATGAAAAAAATAGGCTTAACAGGCAATATCGGTAGTGGAAAGACTACAGTTTCAAATGTGTTCAAGACATTAGGAGTGCCTATATTTTATGCTGACGATGAAGCCAAACGTCTAATGGTTGAAGATGAAAGCCTGAAGAATCAGCTTCTTAATGTATTTGGAACAGAAATTTACGATAACAACCTATTAAATAGAAAATACCTTTTAAAATTAGCTTTTAATGATGGAAGTGTTCTTAAAAGATTAAATGAAATAGTACATCCAGTTGTTCGGAATTATTTTGATGATTGGTGTAATCAGCAATCATCTGCATATGTGATGAAGGAAGCTGCTATTCTTTTTGAAAGTGGTACAGATAAGGATTTAGATGCCATAATTTGTGTGAAATGTCCTAAAACTAAACGAATAGAGCGACTTGTGCATCGAGATTCGATTTCTGTTGAGCACATAAAGTTAAGAATGAGCAAGCAGTGGGATGAGGGTAGAAAAGTGGCACTATCGGATTTTATTATTGATAATGATGGAGATACACTTGTAATCCCTCAAGTGTTAGAGATTCATACTAATTTACTTAAATAAATCCTCAACTTTCCCTAAACCTTGGCGAACTAGTTCCATGTTGCCTTTAGAACAATCTATAACAGTTGATGGTACTAAAGAGCCAATACCACCG
>PKDP01000054.1 GCA_002862585.1 Flavobacteriales bacterium
CAACTATCACTGGTTCAATTGGTGTATTTGGTATGTTGTTCAACCTTGAGAATATGATGGAAAACAAACTTGGCATTACTACTGATCGAGTAAAAACGAATTCATATGCTGACTTAGGCTCACCTACTAGAGCTTTAACAACTAATGAAAGAGATATTATTCAAAATCAAGTGAAAAGAATTTATGACACCTTTATTACAAATGTTTCTGAAGGACGAAATATGACAAAATCAGCTGTTGACTCCATTGGTCAAGGTAGAGTATGGACTGGTGAAGATGCTAAAGAATTAGGTCTTGTAGACGTACTTGGAGGATTAGAAGATGCTATTGACATAGCAGCAGAAATGGCTGATTTAGAAAGTTACAGAATCAAAAACTTACCAAAGCTTAAAAATCCATTTGAGGAAATTATTGAAAACTTAGGCGGACAGGTAACAACAAAGTTAGTAAAGAACGAATTGGGCGAATCATATGAGTATTACCAACAATTAAATGAGGTAATGCAAATGGAAAATGTGCAAATGCGTATGCCCATGCAGTTTGAGATTTATTAATTAGATTTGCTTTTGTGAGAGAGCAAGCACACACACTTTTTCTTATACTTAGTGGCGTATTTATTGCTGCCTTGGTAAGTTGCAATCTGATTTTTCAGAAGTTTTTTAGCTGGTCGCCATTTGGCTTGTATACTTTTGAAATTTCTGTGGGGATTTTACCCTATCCCATCACCTTTCTAGTAACCGATATTATTTCAGAAATATATGGCAGAAAAAAAGCCAATAAAGTGGTTTTAGCTGGTTTATTTTCAAGTCTTTTTGTTCTTGCTATTATTATGGTAGCTAACGCCACTCAAGCAACACAATGGTCACCCATTGACAATGATGTTTTTAGCAGTGTCTTCGGACTAACTGGCATAGCCGTGGGTGCTTCTATGCTTGCCTATTTACTAGCACAGTTTATAGATATACGTGTTTTTCATTTTTGGAAAAAACTAACTAAAGGAAAATATTTATGGTTAAGAAACAACGCCTCCACTTTCACTTCTCAACTAGTTGATACAGCTACTATTTTGATACTCTTGTGTTTAAGTGGAAGTATCGCTTGGGATAAATTCTGGCTATTACTAATTAACGGCTTTCTATTCAAGGTGATTATGGCAATGATTGACACTCCTTTACTGTATTTAGTTATCGGACTTATCAGAAAGAAGTTTAATCTAAAGGAAGGTCAAGAATTAGAGTTCTAATATTCTAAGCTTACCACATAACCCTGATGTTTTCTTACATTCAGAACATTCAGGTAATCAAACATTAAATATTGTCCTTTTATGCCAGTAAGGACCCCTTCAACAACAGGAAGTTTATCAAAACTTAAACTTTTAACCTTTTCGGGGTATTCAAGAACAGGGTAACTTAAATCCTGTAATTCTGAATCAACCACATACTTTCTTAGTTCAGGCGATAGATTTTGAGTCATTTCCTTTTTAAGTTCCAAAAGGTTAACATCAGGGTTAATTTGATTCTTCAACATCTTTTGCCAATGGGTTTTATCAGCAATGAAGGCTTTGAGTGAAACTTCTATCATACCTGCAAGGTATCTGTTTGGAGCTTCTGCTAATACTATCGTTTGAACAGCACCTTGATCAATCCATCTAGTGGGAATTTGAGGTTTTCTAGTAATACCAACCTTGGCATTTGCCGTTAAAGCCAAGTATACGATTTGCGGGGTTAAATGGTATTTGGTTTCCCATTCCATATCCCTACCAATACCTAAGTGAGCTTGACACCTTTCTGGATGAATAATACACTCTGAGGCTAAAGGCGAACTTTCAAAACATGGATAACACATACCTTGATTGAATGATTTATATGTTTTTGCCCCACAGTTAATGCAAAAAATATCATTTTCATAAGTCAGACGAATACGTTTATTAATCAATGAATTCACATCAATCAGTTCACTACCAATAGGTAAATGGTAATGTATAGGTGCCTTAAGCTCCGCCTTCATTTTTAATAATCCACCTGTTATTTTCATTTCAAAATATTATTTTTACGCCTCAATACTTTAACCAAGATATGATTTTTTCTTTAAAGAATTCACTAATGTCATGGGTAATGAGAAAACGAATTCATCAAATCGATTTGTTCAGGAATTACCCTCTCGAAGTTCAGCAAGAATGGCTAGAAACTCTCTTGGACACGGCTAAAAATACCGAATGGGGTAAGCTGTATAAGTTTAATGAGATAAAATCCTATGAAGAATTCAGAAGAAGAGTCCCTATCTCTGATTATAATGAACTTAGCCCCTTTATCAACCGCTTAAGAAAAGGTGAAGAAAATATTTTATGGCCTAGCGAAAGCAAATGGTTTGCAAAATCATCTGGGACTAGTGGCAGTGCCAGCAAATATATTCCAGTAACAAAAGAATCCTTGTACGATTGCCACTTCAAAGGCGGAAAGGACATGCTAACAATCTACTGCGACAACTTTCCTGAAACACAAGTATTTAACGGCAAAAGTGTGATAATGGGTGGCAGTCATGAACCTTCCTTAAGCGAGCAAAAAAAAGAAGGGGATTTATCCGCAATTATAGTGGAGAACTTACCTTTTTGGGTGAACGTGCACCAAACTCCAAATAAAGAAATTCGCTTAATGAATGATTTTGTAAAGAAAATCGATCAGATGGCTGTCATTACCTCACAAGAAGATGTTACCAATATTTCTGGCGTTCCATCTTGGATGCTTGTTTTATTTCATAAAATTTTAGAAAAAACTGGTGCAGACAATATCAGTGAAGTTTGGCCCAACCTCGAATTATATATGCATGGCGGAGTAAAATTTACACCTTACAAAAGTCAGTTCGAAACTCTCATCCCAAATGGAGTAAATTACTTAGAAACCTATAACGCTTCAGAAGGATTTTTCGGTATTCAAGATCAAAAGAATACTAATGACATGTTACTTATGTTAGATTATGGTATTTTCTATGAATTCATTCCGACAGATAAATTAAGTGACCGAGAAGCCATTGGCATATGGGATGTAGAAATGGGGGTTAATTACGCATTAGTCATTTCTACAAATTCAGGACTTTGGCGGTACCTTATCGGCGACACCATACAGTTTACCTCCATAAAACCCTATCGCTTTATCATTAGTGGACGAATAAATCAGTTTATTAATGCATTTGGCGAAGAACTCATAATGGCTAATGCTGAACAAGCCATAAAGAAGGCCTGTCAAAATAACAATGCTGAAGTCAATGAATATAGTGCAGCACCAAAGTTTATGAAAGAGGGCGAAAAGGGAGCGCACGAATGGGTATTCGAATTTAGCATAGCTCCTGAAAGCAAAGAGAAATTCACCTCTGAACTTGACAATGCACTCAAAGAATTAAATTCAGATTATGCTGCAAAAAGAAATAAAGATATGGCATTAGTAATGCCTATTGTTCATTTTGTGCAAAAAGGTTTTTTCTATAAATGGATGAAATCACAAGGAAAATTAGGGCGTCAATTTAAAGTACCAAGACTTGCTAATCACCGTAATCACATCGAATCGATTTTTAATTTGATGGAAACTATGAAATCAGAATAATTCCTATTAAATTAGTGGCTAAATTTTATTGAAATGCACATAGCAATAGCTGGAAACATCGGCTCTGGTAAAACCACCTTAACAACTCTTTTATCAAAACATTATAGTTGGGAGGCACAGTACGAAGACGTTGATGACAATCCATATTTAAACGACTTTTATAAGGACATGCAACGCTGGTCCTTCAATCTTCAAATTTACTTTTTGAATAGTAGGTTTGCTCAAGTACAAAAAATACATAACGGAGATAAGGATGTTATTCAAGACCGTACAATGTATGAAGATGCATTTATTTTTGCACCTAACCTACATGCTATGGGTTTGATGAGTACTAGAGATTTTGAAAACTATAAAAACCTGTTCAAGCTAATGAATACGTTTATTCCTAGTCCTGATTTACTCATTTACTTACGCTCTTCTGTTCCTAATTTGGTAGAACAAATTCAGAAGAGAGGAAGAGATTACGAAAACTCTATTAGAATAGATTACCTATCGCGTCTTAACGAGAGGTATGAAGCATGGATATCTTCCTACACGCATGGCAAGCTTTTAATTATTGAAGTGGACAACCTTGACTTCCAACAGAACAAAGAAGATTTGGGTTTCATTATCGATAAAATTGACGCTGAAATAAATGGACTTTTCTAATTAAATTAAAAAAATAGACATAAAAAAACCCAGCTGATGCTGGGTTTTTTTATTTGAAATAGTTTGGTGCTATTTTATTTTAATTTCTCCTATAATCATATCATCGGTTTTGAATTCAAAGGTTACTGGCATACTACCAGACTCATACATAAGCTCTCCTTTGGCAACAAATATTCCATTTACTGACTTTTCAACACTTGTAGAGTTAAAAGCCAACTTTCTAGAAGACAAAATAGGATTTTTAGAAGTTTTAGAACCTACATCCATGGCTTTAAAACCAACTTCGAAACCTTTGTCGTTTTTTTTGAAATATGTTCTCACTTTAATTTTCTCTCTTTCATCACCAACAGTAAAGGATACAACACCTTTGGTTACATCTCTAGATTCCGATACCATTTCTGTTTTTACTGGCATTTCGGAAGTACTTTCACTAGCATTTACAGGAACTAATGAAGGAGCTATAACTAAAGCTACAACAGACATCAATTTCAATAAAATGTTAAGAGATGGACCTGAAGTATCTTTGAATGGATCACCAACAGTATCACCTACAACTGCTGCTTTGTGAGCATCAGTTCCTTTCTTGCCTTGCTCTTCAATCATCTTCTTAGCATTATCCCAAGCACCACCAGCGTTAGACTGGAAGATTGCCATAAGTACACCACAAGTAGTAACACCTGCCAAAAGACCACCTAACATTTCTGCACCACCTATTCCAAACCATTTGCCGCCGAAGCCAACTAATACAGGAACTATGATAGCTAATAAGCCAGGCAATACCATTTCTCTAATTGATGCTTGTGTAGAAATTTCTACACATTTATCGTATTCCGCAACACCATCAGCAGCATCGAATATTTTTCGGTCAGCTGCAGATGCTTTAGACATATCTGAATTGTTTTTACGCATTACTTCCAAAGCAGCTTTCAAAGCAGGGATATCTCTAAACTGTCTTCTTACTTCTTCAATCATTGCCATTGCGGCGCGGCCTACAGCATTCATCGATAATGCAGAGAACACAAACGGTAACATTCCACCTATTAATAGACCAGCCATGATATCTGGCTTAGAAACGTCAATAGATGTAATTTTTGCTGTTTTCATAAAGGCCGCAAATAAAGCTAGTGCCGTTAGTGCAGCTGAAGCAATAGCAAACCCTTTACCAATTGCTGCAGTCGTGTTTCCTACAGCATCTAATTTATCTGTTCTTTCTCTTACTTCTGGTTCTAATTCAGCCATCTCAGCAATACCTCCTGCATTATCAGAAATTGGTCCGTAAGCATCTACAGCTAATTGAATACCTGTGTTGGCTAACATACCTACTGCAGCAATTGCAATGCCGTATAATCCAGCAAATTTGTGAGAAACTAATATCGCTGCAGCAATAAGGATAATTGGAATAGCCGTTGACATCATTCCTACTCCTAAACCAGCAATAATATTTGTTGCTGAACCAGTTTCTGACTGCTCAACAATAGAATTAACAGGCTTCGTTCCTGTTCCTGTGTAATACTCCGTTACTTTACCAACTGCTAAACCAGCTACTAAACCAGCAATAGTTGCCCAAAACACACCCATTGAAGTATACTGAACACCTGACTCAACCCAACTTTCAGGAAGCATAGCGTTAATGATAAAATATGAAGCAATTAACATTAATCCTGCTGAACCAAATTCACCAATATTAAGTGCCGCGTGTGGAGAACCACCATCTTTTACCTTAACGAAGAATGTACCTATAATAGACATTATGATACCTACTGCAGCTAGTGCTAATGGTAAATAAACGGCTCCCAAACCATCAAATTGAGCTTGAAATTCTGGCAATGTAGCATAAGCCGCACCCAATACCATTGTACCAATAATAGAACCTACGTACGATTCGAATAAGTCAGCACCCATACCAGCAACATCACCTACGTTATCACCAACGTTATCAGCAATAGTAGCAGGGTTTAGTGGGTGATCTTCTGGAATACCAGCTTCAACCTTTCCTACTAAGTCAGCACCAACATCGGCAGCTTTAGTGTAAATACCACCACCAACACGTGCAAATAGTGCAATTGATGAAGCACCAAGAGAGAATCCAGAAAGAACATTAAGCACCTCTCCTATTTCCCAGCCTTGACCACTGTATATCATAAATAAAGAACTCAATCCAAGTACACCTAAACCAACAACACCAAGTCCCATTACAGCTCCACCAGCAAAAGCAACCTCTAAAGCAGCCCCTAAAGATGTTCTTGCAGCATTCGTTGTTCTTACGTTAGCTTTTGTTGCTACACGCATACCAATGAACCCAGCAAGTGCCGAACAGATAGCACCAACGATAAATGATACTGCTACCATTCCGTTTGATCCCACCTCACTACTTCCTTTAAAGTAGAGAAGTACTGCCACTGCTAAAACAAATACAGATAATACTCTGTACTCAGCCTTCAAAAAGGACATTGCACCATCGGCAATATTCTTAGCAATTCTCGACATTTTTTCAGTTCCTTCCTCTTGCTTAGAAACCCAAGCATTCTTCCAGAATACATAGCCTAATGCTAGCACACCGAACAACGGAAGATAATCTACAATCATTTTCATATTTTGAAATTTTAGTTAATTTAGGTTAGTTTAATTCTTAGTGTAAGTAACTTCTTTGACGGCTTCTATCAGCTTGTCTTTATTAGGTAAAAAGGCCTCTACAAGTGTAGGTGCATAAGCCATTGGAGTATCCAAACACGTTACTCGTTTTATTGGTGCGTCGAGGTAATCAAAAATATCCTTTTGCACTCTGTATGATATTTCAGTGGCGATAGAACCTAGTGGCCACGCCTCTTCCAATACCACTAATCTATTTGTCTTTTTCACCGACTCTAATATGGTATCGTAATCAATCGGTCTTACAGTTCTTAAATCAATGACTTCAGCCTGTATGCCTTGCTCAGCCAATTCATCAGCAGCTTTATAAGCTTCTTTTATAATCTTTCCAAAAGATACAATAGTAACATCTGTACCTTTTCGTTTGATTTCGGCTACTCCTAGAGGCAATAAGTATTCGCCTTCAGGAATTTCTCCTTTGTCACCATACATCTGCTCTGACTCCATAAAAATTACTGGATCATTATCTCTAATAGCGGATTTCAATAATCCTTTTGCATCGTATGGGTTAGATGGCACTACAACTTTTAGTCCAGGACAATTGGCAAACCAACTTTCGAAAGCTTGTGAGTGTGTAGCTCCAAGCTGACCAGCAGAACCTGTTGGTCCTCTAAAAACCATTGGAATAGGAAACTGACCTCCAGACATTTGTCTCATTTTAGCAGCATTACTGATAATTTGGTCAATAGCTACTAATGAAAAGTTAAAGGTCATAAACTCGATTATTGGTCGAAGACCATTCATGGCCGAACCTACACCAATACCTGCAAAACCAAGTTCTGAAATTGGGGTGTCGACAACACGTTTTTCACCGAATTCATCTAGCATTCCTTTAGATGCTTTATATGCGCCATTATACTCAGCTACCTCTTCACCCATCAGGTAAATGTTAGCGTCTCGACGCATTTCTTCACTCATGGCTTCACAAATAGCCTCTCGAAATTGTACTTCTCTCATTGTATTCCTACTATATTTAGGGTCTGCAAAAATAACATTTTTTACAAATTACCAAAGCGAGAAAATTACTATTAAAATCTTGTTGATACTAAAGTGTGATTCATGCTCAATAATTACTTAAAAATCTTACTTTTGTTGATTCATAACTAACACTAATTTAACAATGAATATACTGGTATGTATAAGTAACGTCCCAGACACAACTTCTAAGATTGAATTCACTAGTGATTCCACCTCATTTTTAACTAATGGAGTACAGTTTATTATCAATCCTTATGACGAGTTTGGACTAACTAAAGCAATAAAACTTAGAGAGCAGCACGGCGGCAAAGTCACAGTTGTTAATTTTGGCGAAAGCACAAGTGAGCCAACTCTACGTAAAGCCCTTGCAATTGGTGCTGATGAGGCTATAAGAATTGATGGCGCTCCTACGGATAGTTTTTTGGTTGCTAAAGAACTGTCTAAAGTCATTTCTGAAAATAATTTTGACCTCATTATATTAGGTAGAGAATCCATAGACTATAATGGTGGAGCTGTACCCGCTATGATTGCAGAACTATTAGACCTGCCATTTGTAAACGCTTGTACTGGATTAACAATCGAAGGTACTGAAGCTAAGATGGAAAGAGAGATTGAAGGTGGTAAAGAATTTGTAAGTTCTAGTCTTCCACTAGTAATTGGAGGACAAAAAGGTTTAGTGGAAGAGTCTGATTTACTCATCCCGAACATGCGTGGCATCATGACTGCTAGAACAAAACCCTTAGCCGTAGTAGAATGTAGCAGTAGTTCTGGTAAAAGCTCTTCAGTATCCTTTGAAAAACCCGCCGCTAAACAAGCTTGTAAAATGGTTGAAGCAGGTCAAGAAAAAGAATTAGTAACCTTACTTCATAAAGAAGCTAAAGTAATATAAGTATGTCTGTAGTAGTTTTTGCCGAAAGTTGGAACGGCACATTTAAAAAAGGAACATTTGAAATACTAACATATGCCCATGATGTGGCAAAAAAAATGGACACCAAATGCGTGGCCATAACCATTGGAGAAATTTCAGATGACGTTAAAGTACTAGCCAATTATGGTGCTGATAAAGTTGTCAGTATTCCTAATCAATTTGATGCCTGCGACAACAAAGGGCTTTCATCTGCATTGGCACAAATCGCTGATTCAGAAGGAGCTAATATAGTTATCCTATCAAACACCAATACTGGAAAAACCATTGGCCCAAGAGTTGCCGTAAAAATGGATGCTTCTTTTATCAGTAATACCGTTGATGTACCATCTGAGTCGAGTCCTTTGTTGGTAAAGAAAAAGTCCTTTTCAGGAAAAGCGTTTGAAATGGCTCAAAGCCATGCCGACAAAACAGTTATTGCCCTGTCCCCTAATGCCTATAACATTATGCAGAACAATAATGACTCCTGCGACTTTGCAACAATCGATTGCCAAGTAGAAAACACTAACGTATCATCCATCAATGTTGAAAAAGCAAGTGGAAAGATTAGCCTAGCGGAAGCCGAGATTGTTATTTCTGCGGGCAGAGGATTGAAAGGTCCTGACAATTGGGGAATGATTGAAGAACTTGCCGATTTATTAAGTGCTGGAACAGCATGTTCTAAGCCTGTGTCTGATATCGGATGGCGACCACATAGCGAACACGTTGGGCAAACTGGTAAGGCAATAGCTCCAAATCTTTAC
This sequence comes from Flavobacteriales bacterium, assembly GCA_002862585.1. Taxonomy (GTDB): domain Bacteria; phylum Bacteroidota; class Bacteroidia; order Flavobacteriales; family UBA7312. The sequence continues at coordinate 9,540 of PKDP01000054.1, forward strand.
ATAGCCGTTGGTATTTCTGGTGCTATTCAACACCTTGCTGGTGTAAATTCATCCAAAGTAATGGTGGCTATTAATACCGATCCTGAAGCGCCTTTTTTCAAGGCTGCCGATTACGGAATTGTTGGCGATGCTTTTGAGGTTGTACCACGACTTATTGAAGAAATAAAACAATTCAAATCATCTAATTAATGAAGCTAATTCAACTAGATATAGTTGGACTATCTAACAGTCAAACTCAATCTGGTGCATTCGCTCTAGTGCTTGGAGAATTACAAGGCAGGCGAAGACTACCAATTGTTATTGGGAACTTTGAGGCCAAAGCCATAGCGATAGCCTTAGACAATGAATTCAAAAGTCAGCGTCCTATAACGCATGATTTATTCAAAAGCATTTGTAAAGGCTATGATATAGTCGTTCAAAAAATTGTAATCAGCTCTATAAATTCTGGCGGCATTTTTTCTTCTATCATCTATTGCATCGACATGAATGGAAAAGATGTTGAAATTGATTCCAGAACGTCAGATGCTGTTGCCATTGCTATTCGTTTTAAAGCCCCCATATTCACTTATGCCGCTATACTAGACGAGGCTGGCATCATTTTGGAGCAAGATATCACCGATGAGAAAGAAGCGATAGAGCATAAAATGGTGGAAGACTCTTCAAATTTTGAAAAATTTAGCAATTCTGAACTCAAAGAAAGCTTAGAAAAAGCTATACTTGAAGAAGATTATGAGGTTGCCTCTAAACTGAGGGATGAAATTGAAAAACGAAAATAAATACAGCACATGCTTAGACACATAACCTTACTCTTTCTTACACTGATATCGTTGAGCATAAATGCTCAAGACATCGATAGAAAGTGGATGTTTAAAAGTATCACGGAGATTGATGACACTAATGCATTAAGAACGATTGGTGCAGATGACTATATGCTTATTAATAGCGACGGCACTTTTGAATACGAAATAGCCTCTATCCCACTCAAAGCATCTGGAGATTGGAGCATAGAAAACAACACCCTTCAGTTTGACTATAAGCTACCAACAGATACGAATCGGATTTATGAAATAGAGCTTTCGGCAAACAGCCTTATTCTTAGTGAACAAGGCATAAACTATGCCTTCACTACTAGTCTACAAGACTATGAAAACGATGGTTTCAACATCATGAACATTTTAAGAGGATTACTAGGCATTGCTGTTCTTATTAGTATTGCTTTTATCTTCAGCAGAAACAGAAGAGCCATCAATTGGTCCTTGGTTTGGAAAGGGTTACTCATTCAAATCATTTTTGCAATTGCCATTCTTAAAGTTCCTTTTATACAAAGTTTATTTGATTGGCTCAGTTCAATTTTTGTAGTACTTCTAGGTTTTACGGAACAAGGCTCGCTGTTCCTTTTTGGGAATTTAATAAGTGATACTACCAGCTTTGGCTATATTTTTGCCTTTCAAGTATTACCAACCATACTATTCTTTTCAGCCCTAACGAGCATCTTATTTTACTATGGAATACTTCAAAAAGTCGTTTACTTCTTTGCTCTCATAATGAAGAAGACTTTGAATTTATCAGGCTCTGAAAGTTTGGCGGCCATTGGTAATATATTCTTAGGACAAACGGAATCCCCGCTTCTTATAAAGCCTTACATAGAAAAGATGACGCTTTCAGAATTGTTATGCTTAATGAGTGGAGGTATGGCAACTATTGCTGGTGGTGTGCTCGCTGCCTACATTGGGTTTTTAGGAGGTAATGACCCTGTTCAACAATTATTTTTCGCCAAGCATTTATTAGCCGCATCGGTAATGTCGGCTCCTGCTGCAGTAGTAGCTGCAAAAATACTCTTACCAGAAACTGAAGAAGTCAATCAAGATATGACCATTTCTGACGAACAACTTGGAAGTAATGTTTTAGAAGCCATTAGTATTGGAACTGGTCAAGGAATAAAACTAGCTGTAAATGTTGGGGCCATGCTACTAGTATTTATCGCCTTTATTGCTATGATAAATTATTTTCTAACAAATTTTGTTGGCGATTTCACAGGCATCAATACTTTTGTTGAAAATATAACTGATGGACAATACACCGGTTTTAGTCTAGAATTTATTTTGGGCTATGCCCTTGCTCCTATCACTTGGCTATTAGGAGTATGCAAAGAAGATATCGTTTTAGTAGGACAGCTATTGGGCGAAAAAACTATTCTCAATGAATTTGTAGCCTACGTTTCTTTGGGTGAGATGAAAGCCTCGTCAAGTTTTTTTGAAGAGAAATCAATTATAATAGCCACTTATATACTGTGTGGATTTGCCAATTTCTCGTCCATAGGTATTCAAATCGGTGGTATTGGTGCGTTAGCACCTTCAAGAATGAAGGATTTATCAAGATTAGGAATATTAGCACTTATAGCAGGAACATTAGCGTGTTTATTTACCTCTGTAATTGTAGGAATGATTTTATAAGATATGCAACAGTATTTAGATTTAATGACTAGAGTGATGAATGAAGGCACTCTAAAAGCGGACCGCACAGGAACAGGAACAAAAAGTGTGTTTGGTCATCAGATGCGATTTGACTTATCCGAAGGTTTCCCATGTGTAACAACTAAGAAACTACATCTTCGCTCCATTATTCATGAACTACTTTGGTTCCTGAAAGGCGATACTAACATTAAGTATTTGAAAGATAATGGTGTTCGAATTTGGGATGAATGGGCAGATGAGAATGGAGATTTGGGTCACGTTTACGGATACCAGTGGAGAAGCTGGCCTACACCAGACGGAAGACATATTGACCAAATCACTCAAGTTGTCAATCAGATAAAAAACAATCCTGATAGTAGACGAATGATTGTGAGTGCTTGGAATGTTGGTGAAATCGAAGATATGGCACTACCACCCTGTCATGCCTTCTTCCAGTTTTATGTAGCTGACGGAAAATTATCCTGTCAATTGTACCAAAGAAGTGCCGATATATTTTTGGGTGTACCTTTTAACATTGCCTCTTATACTCTATTAACCATGATGATGGCACAAGTCTGTAATTTGAAGGTAGGTGATTTCGTACATACCCTTGGTGATGCACACATCTATACTAATCATTTTGAACAAACTGAATTACAACTCAGCAGAGAAACTCGTCCTCTACCGAGTATGAAAATAAACCCTGAAGTGAAGAGTATTTTTGACTTCAAATACGAAGATTTTGAACTTCAAGATTACGATCCACACCCACACATTAAAGGCAAAGTAGCAGTATAATGGCAAAAATTATTGTTTTAGGTGCCGGTCTTGTTGGTGGCATTATGGCCAAAGACTTGGCTAAAGTACACGAAGTAACATCAGTAGATTATAGCGAAGAGGCTTTATCGCCACTTTCAGCCTTAGGTATTCATACTATTCACGCTGATTTAGCAGATGCAAGCACTATACAACGACTTATTAGCGATTATGACTTAGTGGTGGGTGCTGTGCCTGGATTTATGGGCTACAAAATGCTTGAAACTGTTATAAAATCACAAAAAAATATCATTGATATTTCCTTTTTCCCTGAAGACCCTTTTGGGCTCGACGAACTGGCAAAAGAGATGGGAGTTATAGCTGTAATGGATTGTGGTGTTGCACCCGGGATGGGAAATATTATTTTGGGGCATCATGATAAACTCATGAAAATATCGGATTACGAATGTTTAGTCGGTGGACTACCAGAGATACGAGAATGGCCGTATGAATATAAAGCAGTCTTTTCTCCTATAGATGTTATCGAAGAATA
>PKDP01000038.1 GCA_002862585.1 Flavobacteriales bacterium
ACCCTGGTTTTTTATTAGTCAGAGAGTGTGTTAAGAATCAAATTGAGGTGGATTGTTTGCCAGGAGCTACTGCTTTTGTGCCAGCATTAGTTAATTCTGGTTTGCCTTGTGATAGATTTACATTTGAAGGGTTTTTGCCACAAAAAAAAGGGCGTCAAACACGATTAAAAGCCCTTGCAACGGAAAGTAAAACCATGATTTTTTATGAGTCACCCTACCGTATTTTAAAGAGTTTACAGCAGTTTGGAGAATATATGGGATTAGACAGACGTGTTTCCGTTTCGAGAGAAATAAGTAAAAAATTTGAAGAAACAATACGAGGAACACTAGCTGAAGTAATTGCTCATTTTACTGAAAAAGAGCCAAAAGGAGAGTTTGTAATTGTTTTAGAAGGACATAGATGATGGATATACAAAATCAACAGTTTCAAAAACCACTAGTCATAGCAGGACCGTGTAGTGCAGAAAGCCGCGAGCAAGTACTGACTACCGCTAAAGACTTGGTAGATAAAGCGACTATTTTTAGAGCTGGTATTTGGAAGCCTCGTACACGTCCAAATTCCTTTGAAGGGGTAGGCGAAAAAGCTTTGCCTTGGCTAAAGGACGTACAAGCGGAAACAGGGCTAAAGGTGGCAACAGAAGTAGCCAATACTGAGCATGTTGAGGCTTGTTTAAAAGCGGGGATTGATATTCTTTGGGTTGGTGCTAGAACAACCGTGAATCCATTCTATGTTCAGGAAATTGCGGAAGCTCTAAAAGGAGTAGATATTAGTGTGATGGTAAAAAACCCTTTACACCCTGAGCTCAGTTTGTGGATGGGAGCCTTAGAGCGATTTAATCTAGTAGGAATTAGTAAATTATCGGCAATTCATAGAGGATTTTTCACTTTGGAAAAGTCTGCATTTAGAAACGAACCTAAGTGGGAGTTGCCAATTAAACTAAAACGCTTGAATCCTGACTTACCTATAATTTGTGACCCAAGCCATATATCTGGCTCAACACAAATGCTAGCAGAAGTTTCACAAACTGCTATGGACTTGAATATGGATGGACTGATGATAGAAACCCATTACAAGCCATCTGTTGCACTAAGCGATGTTCAGCAACAAATCACACCTATAGAATTAGGTGTATTGTTAGATAATCTGATTTTAAGAAGTTCGACACATCCAAACGCTCAGTTTAGAAGTGCCTTGAATAAATTGAGACAGGAGATAGATATCATTGATAAAAAACTAGTTGATATAGTAGGTCAACGAACAGCTATAGTACAAGAAATAGGTAGGTACAAAAAAGAAAATGCAGTTACTATTTTACAAATTGAACGATGGTTTGAAATCCTAAGCTCCCGAAAAGAATGGGGCGAAGAAATGACTTTAGACCCTCAAATGATAGCTGAATTATTTGAGCTCATACACAAACATTCTGTACTGACCCAGTCTCACATATTGAAAAGTAATGACTAATAAATGGACATTAAAGCCTCTGCCAGATTCTAAAATTGTTGAAGATTTAAAGAATAGCTTAGGCGTATCTTCTGTTATTGCCACACTGTTAGTACAAAGAGGAATAACAGATTTTGATGATGCCAAAACATTTTTTAGACCACAAATAAATCATCTTCACGATCCCTTTTTAATGAAGGATATGGATAAAGCCGTTGAGCGTTTGAGTACGGCAATATCCAACAATGAGAAAATTTTGGTTTATGGTGATTATGATGTTGACGGAACCACTGCAGTATCTTTGATGTATCTGTTTTTGAAGGTTTTTTCTGAAAATATTGAACATTATATTCCAGACCGCTATGGTGAAGGTTATGGCGTATCTTATAAAGGGATAGATTATGCTAAAGACAATGACTTTTCACTGATTGTTTGTTTAGATTGTGGTATAAAAGCTATTGAGAAAGTAGCTTATGCAAAGGAAAAGGGAATAGATTTTATTATTTGTGATCACCATAGGCCTGGTGAAGCATTGCCAGAAGCTGTTGCAGTTCTTGACCCTAAACGAAACGACTGTGACTACCCCTTTAAAGAACTATGTGGATGTGGCGTTGGCTTTAAATTAGCACAAGCCTATCATCAGTTTCATAATTATTCTTTTGAAGATTTAATACCCTTACTAGATTTGGTAGTGGTAAGTATTGCCGCCGATATCGTTCCGATTGTTGGCGAAAATAGAGTCTTATCCTTTTTTGGTTTAAAGCAGTTAAACTCAAACCCAAGAAACGGCTTAAAAGCATTGATGGAAGTCTCTAACAGGAAAGATACCTTTAACATTTCGGATGTAGTTTTTGGGATAGCACCAAGGATTAATGCTGCAGGCCGAATTGAGCATGGTAACAAAGCCGTTGAATTATTAATTCAAAGCGATTTAGCCCAAGCAAAAGTACAGGCGGAATATATCGACAAACACAATCATACACGAAGAGAACTGGATCAAAGTATTACTCAAGAAGCACTTGAAATGATTGTGCCCAATGCCAAGAGCACTGTAGTTTGTAGTGACAATTGGCATAAAGGTGTAGTCGGTATAGTAGCCTCACGGCTAATAGAAAGTCATTATAGACCATCGATTGTACTCACTGAAAGTAATGGAAAGCTAACAGGCTCTGCACGTTCAGTAAAAGGCTTTGATGTCTATAACGCCATTGATGAATGTTCCGATTTACTAGAACAATTTGGAGGACATAAATACGCCGCTGGACTTATAATGAAAAAGGAAAATTTGGCTCAATTTACTCGACGTTTTGAAGAAGTTGTTAGTGCCAGTATTACTGACGAAATGCTTGTTCCGGAAATAACGATTGACTTAGAAATGGACTTCAACGATATTAATTTCAAGACCTATAGAATATTACAGCAAATGGCTCCTTTTGGACCTTCAAACAATAGACCAGTATTAATGTTGAAAGGAGTGATAGATAATGGTAGAGGTCGATTAATAGGTAATGATCAATCCCATTTAAAATTAGGTATAACAGATGAAGATAATACTAAAACCTTTGATGCTATAGGTTTTGGTATGGCAAATCATTTTCCAAAAATAAAGAACAAAGAGCCTTTTGATATTTGCTTTGTGTTAGAAGAAAACGAATGGAATGGAAAAACAAACCTCCAATTAAGGATAAAGGATATTAAATAACTATTAGAATTAAATTTATTGTTTCTATATCATTAGTTCTACTAATTGTTTCTTGTCAAAAACAAAGCATTAGTCCAGAAGCTCAGAAATGGAAAGATTTATCATTAGACCTAATAAATATTGTTGATTCAGTAAAGTATGAGGTAAATGATTTACATACACTTTCATTCCTTTATTATTCAAAGGCGTTGCTTTTTGGCTGGAATGATCCAGAAGTTGTTCAAGAATTAAAGTTTCTCTTATCATTTATTGAGTCTAATGGTTTTGATCTTAATCGCGAATGGGATGCATTTGGTGATGGCACTATCAATAACGATTCGACAATTTATACTATAACTTTAACAGACCATTTAGGAATTGTATTACTAGATGCCTATAAAAGCAGAGCCATTAATGATGATATCCTTACATATATATCTAATCTATTATTAAATATATCTCATGCAGACTCATTAAATGATGGCTATTGCATTTCTTATTCTGATAATATTAATGATATCGTTGGCTGTGTACATAATGTAAATATTAGCTATGCTTTATTTTTATAAAAAATGAAAGAGTTAAATTTTGATATTGACTCATTAGATTATTTTATTGATGAAATTGTAAAAAGAGAAAAGTCAGCGTATTTACCTAATCAATTTAATTTTCCTTACTGGGATGGTAACGATAGATTGACAGACTAAAACCATTTATGCTTTCAGGCTTGGTGTATGACCCAAATTGACGATACTGAATCACAATCAATCTCTTTTGAAATAATAAATTCTATTATCACGAATCGAGATAAAAGCATTTCTTCACTTATTGGCCACCTTAGGGTTCTTCCATACGCAAGCAGTATTGAAGACTCAATTTATAGTGATTTAATTAACATTAAAAATGAAACGGACACCGTTTATTCAGACAATTCAAGCTATGATTTTGATAACCCTAGGGTTGTATCTCAATTAGCAGTTTGGTCAGCAAAATATTACAGACATAAACTGGTTACGCAATAAATTACTTTAGAATAGTCCTTCCAAGTTTAGCGGAAATTTCTTTTTTCAATTTTGACAGATTATTTATTTCTGATAATATCTCAAACTCAGTATCTTCAGTGGCTATTTTAAGTTGCTCATTTTTATCATGAATAAGCTCCCCAATTTTAGCAATCTTTAAGGAGTAAATGGCCGTTTCAACCGCTGGTTTTAGCTGCATATCTTCAGTCTCTGTATAGATGCCATGGTCTTTCCAACGTTTACTCATTGAATGTGGCGAACTAATGATATCAGCTGCTAGTCGAGAAACATTTGGATTTTTATGAAGAGTGAAAAACTCTTGTTTTAATAATTCTTCTTCAGCAAGAGCATGACAATACGCATCAAAAATAAGCTGATAATTAGGGTTTGAAAACTCAATTTCATTTTCTAATTCTGAAATAATAAACTGAGCGACATACATTTTATTTCTGTCAAATTCAACCATTTGGTGGCTGTATTCCAACAAAAATCGAATGATGTCTTTTTCTTGGTGCTCAGAAGAGCTAACGTTTTGCTTTACAGTTTTGACATTATTTTCTTGTGCTGGTTTCTTTTCTGCTCGTGGCACATTACTGTTTTGACGGCCAGAGCGTTTTATGTCAATGATTTTATTGGTGATTTCAGTTTCTCCAATATACAAGAGTTTAGAGCATTCTCTGATATATACCGCTCTAGTAATTTCATCAGGAATCATAGCTATTGAATTAACTACTTCGTTGATAAGTTTTACTTTTTTGATAGGGTCATTTTTACTTTCGTCTTTAAGCAGGTTTGTTTTGAAAGTCAAAAAATCTTGTGCTTTATCTGATATAAATGACTGTATTTTTTCTTGTCCTAAAGTTATTGCGTAGCTATCAGGGTCTTCACCTTCAGGAAATAGCACCACTTTTACGTTCATGCCTTCTGATAGTATGAGATCAATTCCTCTAAAAGAGGCTTTAATACCAGCAGAATCGCCATCAAATAGGATAGTAATATTTTTAGTAAATCGACCTATTAGTTTGATTTGTTCTGAGGTCAATGCTGTACCAGATGAAGCAACTACATTTTCAATACCATGTTGGTGCATGGAGATAACATCGGTATAGCCTTCCACCAAATAGCAGTTATCTTGCTTTACAATAGCAGATTTTGAGAAATAGATGCCATATAAGACTTTACTTTTATGATAAATATTGCTCTCAGGAGAGTTTAAATATTTAGCAGCTTTTTCACTTTTTTTGAGAATCCTACCACCAAAACCCAATACTCTTCCCGACATGCTATGGATGGGAAACATTATCCTTCCCCTAAAGCGGTCAAATGATCTATTGTCTTTGACTATACTTAAGCCCGTTTTTTCTAAGAACTCAATCTTATATGAATTGTCCAGTGCCGATTTTGTAAAAGCATCCCAACCCTCAGGGTTGTACCCTAGTTGAAATTTATCAATCATTTTGCTTGACACCCCACGTTCCTTGAAATAGCTTAGCCCAATAGCTTTACCTTCATTACTCTTGTGCAAGCTATCTTTGAAATAATCACGAGCATAGGAATTGACTACAAATAAACTTTCCCTAGCATTAGCTTTTTCTATTTGTTCGGGCGTTTGCTCTTCTTCAATGAGCTCGATATTGTATTTTTTGGCAAGGTAGCGAAGAGCTTCAGGGTATGAGTACTGCTCGTGTTCCATGACAAAGTTGATGGAGTTTCCACCCTTTCCGCATCCGAAGCATTTAAATATTCCTTTTACTGGCGAAACGGTAAATGAGGGTGTTTTCTCATCATGAAACGGGCAGTTTCCTAGAAGATTTACCCCTCTTTTTTTAAGGGTAACAAAGTCACCTACAACCTCCTCAATACGGACGCTGTCGTAAATACTGTCAATCGTTTCTTTTGGAATCATTTCTTTCTTTCGATGACGAAATTTACTAAAAGTTCTAGAGACTTTCGGCTTTCGTTGTCATCAAAAGTTTTCAACAAAGACAGAGCTTTGTTTTGGTAGCCTTTCATTTTTTCAATGGTATATTCAATACCCCCACTTTGCTTAACCAATGACATTACTTTGGATACACGTTCACTATCTGTATTATACTTTTTTACGGTCTGAATAATGAATTTATAATCCTTTTTTGAAGCGTGCTTTAGAGCATATATAAGAGGCAAGGTCATTTTTTGTTCTTTGATGTCTATGCCTGTTGGTTTTCCTATTACATCGTCGTTATAATAATCAAATAAGTCATCTTTCATCTGAAATGCTATGCCTACATGCTCACCAAACTCTCTCATTTTTTCGACAGTCTTTTCGTCTTGTTGTGCAGCAGTAGCACCACAAGCACAACATGCGGCTATAAGTGTAGCTGTTTTCTGTCTGATAATATCAAAATAAATATCTTCTTCAATATCAAGGTGTCTGGCTTTTTCAATTTGTAGAAGTTCGCCCTCGCTCATATCTTTTACGGCTTTAGATACAATTTGTAGTAAATCATATTCTTTGTTTTGCAAAGAGAGTAGCAAGCCTTGAGAGAGCAGAAAATCACCTGCTAAAACAGCAATTTTATTTTTCCATAAGGCATTAATTGAAAAGAAGCCTCTTCTTAGATTGGCATCATCAATAACATCATCGTGGACTAGAGTTGCAGTATGTAAAAGTTCAATGAGTGAAGCGGCTCGATAGGTGCTTTCATTAACATCTCCAAACATTTTATTGCAAAGAAAAACAAACATGGGTCTCATTTGCTTTCCTTTTCGTTTTACGATATAATGTAAGACCTTATCCAAAAGAGGTACTTTACTCTTTAAGGACTCCTTAAATTTAGTTTCAAACAAGAGCATTTCTTGCTGAATAGGGGTCTTAATCTTTTTAATCGAGGTCATCTAGAAAAATCTGGAGGTACAAAGATACGAATATCACTAGGATTTGACTAGCTTGTTGGCTAATTGTCCACAAGCAGCATCAATGTCTTTTCCTCTACTTCTCCTAACGTTAACTATCAGGTTTTTACTTTCTAAATAATTAACAAAAGCATCTACCTTCTCTCTTTTTGCTTGTTGGAACTCACCATCATCAATTTGGTTATATTCAATGATGTTGATTTTACATGGCGTTATTCTTGCAAATTGAGCCAGTTCAATAGCATCAGTAATTTCATCATTAAAGCCTTTGAATATGATGTATTCATAGGTCAGTCGAGTGCCTGTTTTTTCATAAAAGTAGATAATGGCTTCTTTTAAGGATTCCAATGAGTTTTGCTCATTGATAGGCATTATGTAGTCTCTTTTTTTGTCGTTTGCCGCATGAAGCGATAATGCAAGATTGAACTTCACTTCATCGTCGCCAAGTTTTTTAATGAGTTTGGCTATACCTGCTGTTGATACAGTAATTCGTTTCGGTGACATCCCCAAACCATCATTTGAGGTGATTTTCTCTATTGAACTTATTACATTTCTATAGTTCAGTAAAGGCTCTCCCATACCCATGTAAACAATATTACTTAGTTTTTGCTGGTAATTTTTTTGAGCAAGTTCGTTTAGCATAAACACCTGGTCGTACATCTCATCTGCGTTAAGGTTTCGGAGCCTATCGAGTTTGCCAGTAGCACAGAATTTACAGCTTAAGCTACAGCCTACCTGAGATGAAATACATGCTGTCATTCGTGATTTTGTTGGGATAAGTACCCCTTCAACATTATTGTCATCAAATAATTTAAAAGCCGATTTTATAGTGCGATCTACACTTTTTTGAGATTCAGTAATTTGAAGATGCTGAATAACGAAGGCTTCATTTAGCAAGTCAATAATTTCTTTCGACACATTTCGCATTTCCGAAAAGGACGATACGGATTTTTTCCACAACCATTCATAAACTTGTTTAGCTCGAAAGATCGGGTGTTTATGTTCAATAAAAAAGCCTCTTAACTCTTCTAAGGTCAGTTCACGAATGTTTTTTTTCTGTAAAGACATTGCACAAAGATAGTATCTTTGCACACTCTATGCGCCACTTAACTTCAGATATAGTTTTTACATCAATAGGTCCTCCTATTCTTAATGGTGTTTTGGTCGTTGATGAAAGCGGCAAAATAGTAGATGTCCTTAATAGTAAAAAGGGGTTGGATTCTTCTACGATAGAATATTTTGAAGGCGGTTTATGTCCAGGATTTATAAATACGCATTGCCATTTAGAGCTCTCTCATTTAAAGTCTAGAATGAAAGAAAAAACAGGTCTGCCTTTTTTTATTTCTAATATTGGAAAAACACGTATGTCTTCACAAGAAGAGATACATTTAAGCATTGAGCAATCTGATAGAGGAATGTATGACAATGGGATTGTTGCTGTTGGTGATATTAGTAATACTGTAGACGCTTTTTCAGTCAAAGATGAGAGCTTAATTTATTACCACTCTTTTATTGAGCTTTTTGCCTCAGACCCTTCACGGGCAGATGAGGTTTTTCAAAATGGACTTAGTATATTGGAACAATGTAATCACAAAGCGTCTTTAACGCCACATGCTAATTACTCTGTTTCTCTTCGATTGTTTGAAAAAATACGTTCTCATAATTCTGGTGAAATAATTACCATTCACAATCAAGAGACCTCTACAGAAGACGAGATGTTTATAAAGGGTTCTGGTAAACTGTTAAATGAACTTATTGCTAGACAGTTCTTTAAATTTACTGGTAAAACGGCACTAAAAAGCACATTGCCACTGTTGCCAAATGCTCCAGTATTGATGGTTCACAATACTTTTACAACGACAGAAGATGTTCAGTGGGCAATTAAGCATTACGACAATGTTTTTTGGGCGACTTGTCCCAAAGCAAATTTATACATTGAAGACGCCTTGCCTAATTACGACTTCTTTATCGATACTGACTCAAAAATGACATTTGGAACAGATAGTTTGGCTTCCAACGATACGCTTTCGATTTTAGAAGAAATGAAAACCATTAAAAGTACGGTTTCTCTTGAAAAGTCTATTGAATGGGCCTGTAAAAATGGCTCAGAATTTTTACAAATTGATGAACGTTTTGGAACCTTTGAAAAAGGAAAAATGCCTGGCATAAATCATTTAAAAAACTTGGAAAACTTTGAGTTAACAGAGCAGAGTTCTGTTAGTCGTCTGATTTGAGATACATTTCTGCAATTTTCAAATCTTCTGGCGTAGTTATTTTAATGTTCTCTTTATTACCATCAACCAGCACAACGCTTTCTCCAAGAGCTTCTACTACTGATGCGTCATCTGTGAACGATTCATTGTACTCTAGCTCGTAAGCTTTTTGAATAGTATGGCTTTTGAAGCATTGCGGAGTCTGTACAATCTTATAATTGTTTCTATTTACTACAATGCTTGTGTCGCCATTCAATTGTCGTAAGCTTTCAATAAGGTTTAGTGTTGGTATAGCACTTCCTTCGCTTTCAGCCGTTGATATACATCTTTTTACAACGGTTTCGCTAACTAATGGGCGCACACTGTCATGAATGGCTACAACGCTTTCTTCTTTTACAAAGGTTAAGGCATTTTTTACGGACTCAAATCGAGTTTCACCACCTTTTGACAATTTATGAGGAATGCTCAAGTGGTATTTTTTACACAATTCTTTCCAGTACTCAAACTGAGATTCTGGCAATGCCACTATGAATTCTGCATTGGTAACAAAGCGATTTAATCGCTCAATAGTATGTAAAAGAATGGGCTTAGAGTTAAGCTCTAAAAACTGCTTAGGGATAGAAGAACCCATTCGGCTTCCGCTACCCCCAGCTACTATAATTATATATTGTTTCACTTTTATAAAATCAGCATCGCATCACCGTAAGAGAAAAACTTATACTTCTCTTTGATAGCTTCTTCGTAAGCACTCATGATTAAATCATGTCCTCCAAATGCAGACACCATCATTAATAGCGTCGATTTAGGAGTATGGAAATTAGTAATCATACAGTTAGCGATATTAAAATCGTAAGGAGGATAAATAAATTTGTTGGTCCATCCTTCATATGGAGTAATAAGTCCTTGAGTTGTTACTGAAGTTTCTATTGCTCTCATAGATGTTGTGCCTACAGCACACACTTTTCGTTTGTTTTGAATACCACTGTTGATAAGGTCTGCGGTGTCTGAATTAATAAATATCTCTTCTGAATCCATTTTGTGTTTACTCAAATCTTCCACTTCAACTGCTCTAAACGTTCCTAAACCAATGTGTAAAGTAAGATTAGCAAAGTCAATGCCTTTAATTTCTAAACGCTTTAGCAATTCACGACTAAAATGAAGCCCAGCAGTAGGTGCTGCAACGGAACCTTCATTTTTAGCATAAATTGTTTGATAACGTTCCTCATCTTCGGCGTCCGGCTCTCTCTTGATATATTTAGGAAGAGGTGTTTCCCCTAAATCATTTAATTTCTGTCTGAACTCTTCGTAACTTCCGTCGTATAGAAAACGTAATGTTCTTCCACGCGAGGTCGTGTTGTCAATAACTTCAGCAACTAAATCGTCATCACCAAAGTATAATTTGTTTCCTATTCTAATTTTTCTTGCTGGGTCAACCAAAACATCCCATAATAGATTTTCTTTGTTAAGTTCTCTCAACAAAAAGACTTCAATTCTAGCACCAGTTTTTTCTTTGTTTCCGTACATTCTTGCAGGAAAAACTTTGGTTTCATTGAAAATCATCACATCACTTTCGTCGAAATAATTTATAATATCTTTGAAAAGTTTGTGTTCAAATTTACCGGTCTTTCTATCTACTACCATCAAGCGAGCTTCATCTCTGTTAACTGATGGTCTGTCCGCTAAAAGTTCTTCAGGTAATTCAAAATTAAATTGTGATAGCTTTCTTTTTATCATGTGTGTCTTTTTGTAAATGAATTAAAAAAGTCCGCAAATATACTAAATTAAAGCGGAGCATTTTGATTATTCTGAGGAGAAAAAGAATCTATAAACTCTTGAATCTCAACAGCTTGGGAAAGGTTAAAATTTCCAATTCGTGTTCTTGTCAATTGTCCGAGATAGGCTCCACTCTTTAGGAGCTGACCAAATGAATGTGCTAAAGACCTTATGTATGTGCCTTTACTGCATACAATTCTGAAGTGAACGCTAGGTAATTCTACTTTGGTAATTTCAAACTCACTAACCTGAACTAGGCGTTCTTTAATTTTCACTTTTTCTCCTTTTCTAGCATGTTCGTATAGGCGTTTACCATCTTGTTTTATGGCAGAATAGATGGGAGGCGTTTGTAAGATTTCACCAGTGAGAGAAGTAGCAGCTTCTTGTAAATTTTCTTTGCAAATATGGTCAATGGGATATTCATTATCCACCTCAGTTTCAAGGTCAAATGAAGGGGTTGTAGCACCTAAAATAAATTCGCCTGTGTATTCCTTTTCTTGATTTTGAAATTCATTGATGCGTCTTGTAAACTTTCCTGTGCAAACTATAAGTAAACCATCTGCCAGTGGGTCTAATGTGCCAGCATGTCCGACTTTTATTTTTTTGATTTGAAGATGGGAGCGAAGTGTGTTTCGTATTTTTTTGACGGCATCAAAGGAAGTCCATCGAAGTGGTTTATTAATTAGTAAAAGATGTCCTTCAAGAAAATCAATCATTTAGAATGTAGAAAATACGATTGCTAGGGCCCCAACAATGAAGCAGTAAAAAGAGAAATACTTTAGTTGGCTATTTTTCACTAAGGAAATCATCCACTTGCAGGCTAATAGACCAGTGATGAAAGCAGCTATAAATCCTGCAATTAATGGGATTAGTGTAGTGCTTTCCGAAGCAATTTCTCCACTTAGTATATCTTTTGCCATCTTTCCAAGAATGAGAGGGACGACCATCAAAAAAGAAAATTTGGCTGCTTTTTCCCTATCAATTCCTAATAAAACAGAAACGGATATTGTTGCCCCTGACCTAGAAATGCCTGGTAGGATAGCAATAGCTTGAGCAATACCGATTAAAATAGAGTTTGAATAGCTCACATTTGTATTGGTATTTTTTGCCTTGTCAGCCACATACAATAATAGTCCTGTTAAAATAAGCATACAGCCTACTAATAGAATTTGTCCGCCAAAAAGAGCGTCTATTTGTTCATCAAAAATAAGTCCAACAAGAGCTGCTGGAATCATGGATAAAATGATTTTCAAAGAAAACTTAAATTCATTATTCCATTTAAATTGAAGAATACCTCTAATAATTTCACTTACTTCTTTACGGAATATGTAGAGTGTGCTCAAAGCGGTTGCGGCATGTAGAACAACTGTCATGAGCAAATTCTCTTCAGGCAAACCACTATTACCAAAGTATTTGAGTATAAAGGCGGTGATTTCAAGGTGACCACTACTGCTAACTGGTAAAAATTCAGTAAGCCCTTGGATAATCCCCAAGAGAATAGCGACAATAATTTTACTCATCTTTTGACTTGTGAAGTATAGCAAAGACTTCAACAATAAATCCACTTACAAGAAAAATCGTTGAAAGGGTAAGTCTTCTGAAGTTAAAAATAGCATCGTTGAACACTTCTGGGTCTTCAGATTTACCGCCACTCATTAAAATGTAGCCACTTATGATGAGCACTACACCTAAAATCATTAATTGATAGTTTCTTTTTCCAAAATTGAATTCCATAGTTTAATGGTATAAATCGTTTTCGTTCATTTTAAGGTATTTGCCAACGGCAATATTCGTAACTATTACACTCATCAGTACACCATACAAAAGTATACCAACGAAAATAAGTAAAATGGTATACATGTCCTGTAGTACTAAGAGTTCAGGCATTTCTTTGTGCAGGCTAAATAACACAGAAATCAGTAAAATCACACCAATCAATCCAGAAAAAACACCTTGTATAAGTCCACTTTTGAGGAAAGGCTTTCGCACGAAAGAATTGGTTGCACCAACTAATTTCATAGTTCGTATGATGAACCGTTTGGAGTAGACTGTTAGTCGAATTGTATTATTAATCAAAGCTATGGCTACAATCAACAGAAGCACACAAAAAGAAACTAATATCAAGCTAAGCTTTCTTACGTTTGAATTGATAGAATCTATTAAGTCCTTTTGAATAATAATTTCTTTAATGATTTCATTGCCTTCGATTTCTTTTTCTAGAGCGATAAAGTTTTGTTCACTAGCATATTCTGCATT
>PKDP01000016.1 GCA_002862585.1 Flavobacteriales bacterium
TCCAATCGAAGATACATCAGATGTCCCAAGTATTACTGCTGTGAAATCTCCACAGTATGTGCAACTGCCGTCATTTTCAGAAGCGTTAGGGTTATAGTTATCGGCATTTGGATCTGTACAGCCAAGTAAGCCGTCTGTACAATCATCGCATTCACCAAAGCATAATATAGGCAGGTTTAATGTTTCTCCACATTCTACACTAAAGAAATAGTTTGGTGCAGAATCTCCTGAAATTGGGTCAATACCTAAAGCACAATCATCTGTTGCATTTCCAACTTGCCCCCATCCTGACCATGCATCAGATGGACCTGTTAAAGCATGAACATATTGGTAATCTCCTGGGTCTAAGCTAATTGAGCCTGTATAAATACCATCGCTATCGTCGTCTTCTAGAGTTATTCCCCAACTGTTCCAGCCTACATTTCCATCGGCATCTTCCCACGCGTCCCAGTTACCGTTAATAAGAACGTTATCAAAGTCTCCATTACTCAATGCCAATGCTATATCTGCTCTCACACTAAAGTTAATTGTCGCTTGAAAGCAATAGTCACATGAACCGTCATCTTCATTAGCATTTGGGTTATAATTTACTGCTAATGAATCCGTACACCCTATGGCTCCATCACAATCATCACATGAGCCATAAGTGTCTGCAGTAGCCACACCAGCTGGCGTTAGACGATTTGCATAGCCGACAAAGTCGGTTAAAGGTGCGCAAATGGCTCCGGCAACCATATCATCTACAAGATTTTCTTGAGAAGCAAAGTAGTCAACCATATATTTATACTCGATTTCTCCTGTTAGATTCTCCATAGTGATACTGTAAATGCCATCACCATCTTCATCTGACATAATAATATCTGTTGTCCAGCCCCATAAAGGACCTGTTAAATGTACGGTCTCAAACTCTACACCAGCACAGTTCATATCAACATTAAATACTGTTGGTTCTGCAGGAACACACCCAATTTCAATGGTCTGAGAATAGGTTTCAACGCCTTCTTCAAATGTTAGCAGGAAGTTAGAGTCTTCACATCCGTTCCCCCACTGTTGCCCCCATCCTGACCATCCATCAGAAGAGCCTGTTACAGCTACTACATATTCAAACTGAAAAATAGTTGAGTCAAATTCACCTGAACCTGTCCATATTCCGTCGCCGTCTTCATCAAAGAGTTCAACGCCCCAGCCATTCCAGCCATTCCAAGAACCGTTAATTACAACATTGGTATAGACATCGGTATTGTAGTCTGCTCCATTCATATCAACCGTGAAATCAACACTAACAACATCACAGCAATACGTACAACTGCCATCATCTTCATCTGCGTTAGGGTCATAATTTTCAGCGGTTTCGTCTGTACAGCCGAAAGTAGTACCATCACATGCTGAACAAGAGTTAAAACAAACTATAGGTAAACTTGTCGCCGAAGCAACGGTAAGACCCCTGTAGCCATCAACGGCATTACATTCTAATGAAGAGACATCTTCTGAATTAGCAAATCCTCCATTGGCAAATCTGTAGATGTATTCAATAGTAGAAGTCATTACAACAGATACCTCGTAAATACCATTTCCAACATCTGTCATTGGTATTAGTGTAAAGTAGTTAGGTGCGTCAAGACTACCTGTAAGAAAAACGCCATTTTCTGAAACGTCTTCGTTTGACATATCAACAGAGAATACCACTTCGACTTCTTCTGTTATACATTCGTTACAGGTGCTAAAACAATTTACAGGCATTGTATTAAATGTCGCCGCTTGAATTGTATCGGCTCGGTTGTAGATTGTAATGTCACCGTCAGGTACAACCAAAATACACTCGTCACCTTCTCCAAACATTTCTTGTGCTTCCCATCCATTAACGGTATATAGATATTCTATTGGTCCAGCTGTTAAAGGAATCGTAGTTGTATAAATATTGTCTCCGTCTTCGTCATATAATTCATTACATGTACCACACCATCCATTGAATGTTCCATTCACATTTACTGTTTCAATTGAAACGTCATTAAAGCCCGTCATGTCAACGGCGAAGTCAACATTATATAAACAGCCATCCATATCAACGGTTGCTTCCGAATCATAATTAATTGCTAATGGATCAGTACATCCCTCAACTCCTTCGCCACAGTCCAAGCAACTGGCATAACATACTAAAGATAATTCAAGGGAAGTTGAATCCGTAGAGAATATACGTGTTGGATCAAATTCGCCCGTTGGATCAGCTGACACACAAGATCCTACTACTGGTAATACTTCAATTTGATCGTTAACTAAATATCTAAACTCATGTTCTGAGTTAGCAGGTAAAGTAATGTTTATGGTCCAAATAGTGCCATTTGTATTTTCTAAGTTTAGAACATTTCCTGGATCCCAACCTATGAATGTTCCTTGTATTTGTACTGAATCTACTGGATCTGGAAAGTCAGCAACATTTATAGAAAATAAGACTTCAACCTCGGGCAAAGGACATTGCTCATCACAGCTAGCAAAACAAAAATCAAAGGTTGTATCTTCTGTAGGAACAGTAAGAATACGGTCTCCCCATTGTCCAAAACCACAGCCTAAGCCGTTAAAATTTGGCTCCCAATAACCAGCAGGTGCTCCATCCCAATAATCTAAAAACCCATTTCTAAATTTCCAAGTGAAATTTCCATTTGCTTGTAGTGGAATCGTTACTTCCCAAAAGCCATCACCGTCGTCATCATTCATTATAATTCCCGGAGGGCCTCCGCCTGATATTGAAGAAGCAGAACCTCCTGCCATGTATACTCCTGATGGATTTACATCCTGATCCTGCATATTAACTCTAAACGTAATGTTAACAGCATTAACAGGGGGAGCAGCAATATCATTTGTCATTTCAACATTTATTGTTCCAACCATACCGTTTGCGGCGTGACTACCAATAGAACAATCGTAGTTATACTCACCAGGAATAGTAAATACATGGGAGTAAATTAGTTCGCCAACTACTCCTGTTGCTGCTGAAACGAAAGACTCTGGATTATTGTAAGCTTCATCTGTAATAGCATTAATATCTGCGTTTACATTATGAAAGCCTCCGTCGTTGTACCAATTAACGGTATCGCCAAGGCTAATGGTTAGTGAAGATGGCGAATAATAGTAACTTCCAGAATTAATTGTGTGCGTATCAGCATTAATCGAAGTGCTAAAAAACAAAGCGAGCATAGCAATTACCCAGCCTTTAATTGTATTAAATTGCTTCATAAAAATAGTTTAATAAAGGTCAAATTGAAACCTGTGATAGTTAAGAAATTAGATTTTACTTTAAAATAAGTGTTAAAAGTACACAAACTTTGTTAAATTTGCAATAACCTTGATTTTACATTTGTGAAAAATATTATATCCATTTTAATATTATTAGTGTCTTTTCAACAGTCAAATGGGCAATATGTGACGCTTGAAGATGCCTTTCAGAATAATGAAAATTTATGTCAGTGTATTACTCTAACTCCCGATGACAGCTACATGATGGGCGCATTTTGGCATGAGAATGCTTTAGATTTAAGCGAGTCTTTTGAGTTAATCGTTGAGCCCAATTTTGGGTGTAATGTTGCTAGTGCCGATGGTGGAGATGGAATGGCGTTTATTCTTCAAGATGTTGGCACGGGTTTATTCCCTACTGGAAGCGGCGGCAACCTTGGTTATAACGGGATAGTCCCTTCTTTAGCGGTTCAATTTGACACCTACAGAGATAACCCAATAGACTTCCCTGAAACTAATGACCCTGGCGGAGGGTTTTTTCCGTTTTATGATCACGTTGGGCTAATGGCTAATGGCTCATGCAACCACGAATCTTCCGAAGATTTATTTACAGGCTCTTTTTCTCCAGCCTTTACTGATGTTGAAGATTGTGCTTCTTACAGCTCCCATCAAATTACCTTAAACTGGGATGCTAATACTCAAGATTTAGAGGTTATATATTGCAATGATGTAGAAGGCTGCTTTACAGTATTTAACCAAAACGTTGATATTGCCAACACTATTTTTAGTGGTAATAACTTAGTGTATTGGGGCTTTACAGCTTCTACTGGTGGGGCTCAAAACGAACAAGGTGTGTGCATTCAATACTTTGACCGCGACACTATTTTAAGTGACACTGTTATGTGTTATGGCGAAAATTTAGAAATCGATTTAAGCTGCATTAATAATTTCTCATTTGAGTGGGCCGACAACTTAGGTAATGTGGTGAGTAATACTGGCATATTGGATGAGATGGCAACGGCAAATACTTCTTACACCTTAACGTTAACAAACGATTTTACTGGCAGCACATTTACAGAAACGTTTTCAGTAACCGTCTTAAACCCAGAGCTTGAGGAAGATTTGTCTCAGCATATAGATAATTTATGTTTTGGAGATGCAAATGGTCAATTAGGCATTAACTATGTTGATGCGGTAGGACAGGTTAACTATTCTATAAATGGCGGCACATCACAAAACAACAATATATTCAGCAATCTTTTCGCCAATGCTTATGAAGTTATTGCTATTGATGGCAACAACTGTGCAGATACAGTGAGTGTTATTATTACTGAAGAAGCTGAAATACTAGTTGCAATAGATAATATTACTGGAGTCGTTTGTAACACTGTCAATACAGGATCCATAGAAATAACTCCTTCTGGCGGTGTCGGTGGGTTTACTACATTCTGGGAAGATCAAAACGGCATTATTTACATCTTCGAAGATTTAATCAATATTTCTGACGGTTTTTATGATTACTACATAACAGACGCAAACAACTGTGGGGTGAGCGATCAGGTTTTGGTTGAGCAAATAAATTCTGTTGATATGGACACCACAACATTAGTAAATGTGGATTGCTACCAATTTTCTACGGGGGAAATTGGTATTACACCAACAGGCGGATTAGCTCCTTTTGATTTTTCATGGACTGGACCTAACGGCTTTACATCTACTTCAAATACTATAAATAATTTGGAAGCTGGAAATTATTCTTTGACGCTTACAGATTTTGAAAACTGCTATAAAATATACCCTATTGAAATTACTGAAGGTGATGAAATGTTAATCACAATTAATGACACAGTAGACGCAAAGTGTACCTACTCTGCGGACGGTGAACTTTCCGTTACTCATAGTGGCGGAACAGGAAATACTACTGCCATAGTGATTGATGCTTTAAACAACCAAGTAAGTAATTTAGACTTCACAAATACATTAACAACTGGCGATTATACAGTATATGCCGAGGACGATTTGGGTTGTGTATCTGCTACATTAGGTTTCACAATTAGCTCACCACCGGATATGGTTGTAAACACCTTAGACATTGACGATGCCGAATGTTTTGGTGGTGATGAAGGTAAAATTCAATTGAATGTTTCTGGTGGAACCTTGCCATACATTGGCTTTAACTGGACGGGGCCTAACGGCTTTACAAGCACTCAATCTAATATCTACTCTCTATTTGCAGGTTCTTATACTGTTTCCGTTACGGACAACAACAACTGCATTAAACAAGAAACTTACACTATTATTGAGCCAAACGATATTAGTATTAGTGCTTTGGATATAGAGTTTGTCAAATGTAAAGGCGACAACAGTGGCTCTATTAACTTGAGCGCAATAGGTGGAACACCGCCTTTCGGCAACTTCTCATGGACAGGACCAAATGGATTCACATCAGTTAACTTGGATATCTTTGATTTATTTGAAGGAGAATATACCATTACTGTAGAAGATGATAATGATTGTGAAAAGTCTACTACATTTGATGTGTATGAGCCGGATGCCCTATTACAATTTAACTTAAACCCTTCACCCTCATGCCTCATTCAAAATACAGGCTCTGCAAGTGTGGATATAAGTGGTGGCGTACCTCCCTATACTACCAATTGGTTTGACGAAAATCCTGATGCTCTTTCTACTGGTCAGCATTTTGTTGAAGTCTCTGATGATGCCAACTGTATTATTGTAGATTCATTTATTGTTGAGCTATTGCCACAACCAATCGCTGACTTTACAGTTGATAGTATTTTAAAATTGAATACTCCCATCAACATCCAGAATAATTCTGATGGAGAAACAGAATGGAGCTGGAACTTTGGCAACCAAACCTTCGCCATTTTAGAAAGCCCTTCGCCTGTATATGCCTTTGAGGACAGCTACACTATTAGCTTAGAGGTTACTAACGACTTTGGCTGTAGTGATACCACCTCACGACAGATAAGAGCCATTGATAATCTTATACTATATATACCAAACACCTTCTCTCCAAATGGCGATTTAAAAAACGATATCTTTCGCATTTCCATTCTTAACGAAGCTGAGTTTGAGGTAAAAATATACAATAGCTTTGGAGAGAGATTATTTAGCACAACAGACAAAACACAAGGCTGGGACGGAAAATATAAAGGGAAAGATTTACAAGAAGACACCTATATTGTCATCCTTTTTGCAACAGATGTGTTTGGAAGAGTGTACAAGAAAAACAAATCATTTAACCTAATTCGATAATAAACATGAACAAATTTTTATTTTTAATGCTAATCATGCCATCATTTATCTTCGGACAAGTGCTTATTGAGAACTTTGAAGACGAAAGACATTTAAACTATGTCGAGAAAAGTGGTGAATTTATTTCTGATAACCCAAACGAAGCCCCTGCTCTAATGGGCGGTATGTATTGGGGAACTGCAAACCCAGATATGACGGGGCCAAACCAAAGCCCTAGATGTGGTTCATACATGAGAAACGCTGTTGAAAGCTTTGATTACTTTGTGACGATTCCTGCTGGCGGATTTACCAATCTAAATGACTTTACAGATGGAAGTAACTTTTTTACTCTTGACGTATGGACACCTGAGGCAGGTACAACCTTTTTATTGAGTTTTGAAAATAGAGAAATCGCCCTAATAGACCCAGACAGTTTAGACGGTGTGCACAGTAGATTTACTGCAACATCATCAGTAGCGAATGCGTGGAACACTATTACATTTGAGTTTTTAGATTTTCCTGACTTAAATATTAGCGAGGATGACATTGACCAAATGGTTGTTTTAGTTAACAATGATATGGAAGGCAATGACGTGACGGTTTATTTTGACAACCTGTATGGTCCAGACTTTGGCTGTATGGATGTTGATGAAACTGAAGTTATCGAAGATTTTGAATGCCATAGAGAATTAGAATATAGCTTTACGCATGGGGGCATTGATTTCGTTACAAACCCTCAACAAAGCGGAAGCAATAATTCAGAAAAATGTGGCTTTTACGAAAGCTATGGTGCTGGTGATGAAAATGGAAACGTTATTAATATTTTCACTTTTGAACCGCCACTCAACTTTGGTGACTACAATTCTATAAGCATGAATGTAAAGTCTACATTCATGAAAAATGTACAGTTAACTTTTCAAGACGGTAACAACAGTTATACTGCTGAAGTAGAAACAAGTGGAAATGACACTTGGTCTGAACTCGTTTTTAACTACTCAGATGTAAGTGCGTCAGAATTTACACAGGCAATATTAATATTTGCTACAGGCGAATTAGAAGCGGGTTATACATTCTACTATGACGATATTGCTTTGACTCAAACGACTTCAGTAGAAGAAAACATAAACACTGATAATATAACAATTGTAGATAATTTTATTTACTTTTCAGAAATGACCACTTCAAAACACATTAGGGTATACGACCTATCAGGAAGATTAATTCTTGATGAAGTATGTCAAAACAATAGTTTTGAATTAATGCCAAAAGGGTTGTTACTAATGACTATTTCTGATAACAATGGTCTTAATACTACTATTAAACATTTAAACAAATAATCATGTCGGAAAACAAAAACTACAGTCAAGCACTTTCAACTCTTATAACAGTATTTTTCTTTTGGGGATTTATTGCTGCCTCGAACGGAGTATTTATTCCATTCTGTAAAACCTATTTTCAGATTGACCAATTCCAATCTCAATTAGTTGATTTTGCATTTTATGGAGCATATTACTTTGGAGCTTTAATTATGTTCATTTTATCCAATTCCTCTGGTATAGACATTATGAATAAATGGGGCTATAAAAACAGTATAATCTATGGTTTACTCCTCAGCTGCTTGGGGGCATTGGTTATGTACCCTGCTATGCAAGGCGCTCAGCCTGGAGACTCTCAAGTTTTTTACTACGTTCTTGTAGCCTTATTCATTGTTGGTCTAGGTTTTTCACTACAACAATCCGCAGCAAACCCCTTTGCCATTTCATTAGGTGATACTGAAAAAGGGTCACATAGACTAAACTTGGCTGGTGGTATAAACTCTTTGGGAACAACTATTGGCCCAATTGTTGTAGCACTAATTTTATTTGGCTCTACCCCAAAGTCTGGACCTGAACTTGACGATATGATAGCTAGCGGAGCCATCAGCCTTTCCACCGTACAAATGCTGTATTTGGCAGTAGGTGGATTATTCTTGGCAGCTGCAGCGTTATTCTATTTTTCTAAAAAATTACCTCAGGGCAAAGATGACTCTGAGTTTTTAAAAGCACCTAAGGCTATGACCGCACTATTGGTTATGACGGTTTTATTAGTCGGATGCTTCTACTTTATTTTTGACCAATATAAAGGCGAGCCAAACAATGAGGTTATTTTAAACCTTACCATTTTTAGCCTTATTGCAGTGGTTGGAACCTTACTTGTTTCTAACAAACTTGCGGCAAAAGACAAAAACAATTGGGGGGCTATGCAATACCCACAATTGGTTTTAGGTATGTTAGCCATTTTCACCTATGTTGGTGTAGAGGTAACCATTCAGTCTAACCTAGGTGAGTTATTAAAAGTTAATTTAGGAGACGGATTAAACCCATTAGGTTTGCCATCCATGAGTGACTCTGAGATAGCTCCACTAATCTCTATGTATTGGGGCGGGCTAATGATTGGACGTTGGGCAGGAGCTATCGCCGTATTTAATCCGGTTGGAAAACTAAAAACCTGGTTGTACATTTTAGTGCCTTACGCAGCATTTGGAGTCGTATTGTTTGTTAATTCAATTTCAGGCTTTGACGTTTCAGTATTGTACTGGTTTGCACTATGTGTAGCCATTCAGATTGGCGGATTCTTCTTAGGAAAAGAGAAGCCTGCACTAACACTAAAAATATTTGGCTTCTTAGGAATTGTATCTGTTCTTGTTGGACTATTCAGTTCAGGTCAATTAGCCTTATTTGCCTTTTTAAGTGGTGGACTATTCTGCTCAATTATGTGGCCATCTATTTTCGCACTAAGTATACATGGACTTGGAAAATATACTTCACAAGGCTCTTCATTCTTGGTAATGATGATTTTAGGTGGTGCTATTATCCCTCCATTACAAGGAAAATTAGCAGATATTATAGGAATACACAGCTCGTACTGGATTGCAGTAGCGTGTTTTGTATACCTCGCGTTTTTCGCACAAAAAGTTGGTAAAATTTTAAATTTAAAATAATGATTAAATACAGTTTTATAATAGGTCTTTTAATAGCCTTTAGCTCATGCTCAATAAATGGCAAACACGACCTCGCTAGTGATAATAGTGCTCAAATAGAAAGCAAGATTGATTCTATAATGGCCTTAATGACCGTTGAAGAAAAAATTGGTCAGATGACTCAGATAGATCAGCAGTTTTTAGATACTATTCAAGATATTGCTGATTATGGAATCGGTTCTTTATTAAGTGGAGGAGGTTCTCATCCTGATACTAATCATTTCGAAGCGTGGACCGATTTGTACGATGAATACCAAAGAGTAGCCCTTTCTTCTAGATTAGGAATTCCTTTAATATATGGTATTGACGCTGTTCATGGTCACAACAATGTGCATGGAGCAACCATATTCCCTCACAATGTTGGTTTAGGTTGTGCTAACGACTATGAAGTATGTAGAAAAGTTTCTGAAGCTACAGCTGTAGAAGTCGCTGCTACAGGAATTAATTGGAATTTTAGTCCATGTATCGCTATTGCTGAAGATGAGCGTTGGGGAAGACACTACGAAGGTTATTCTGAAGACGTAGAAATCGTTACCAATATGGGAGTAGCTTCTATAGAAGGTTATCAAACCAAAACATTAGGAAGTTCAAACATATCAGTAGTCGCTTGTGCCAAGCACTTCATTGGTGATGGAGCCACTGAATGGGGAACTGGTATGGATAATCAACCAGATAAAATAGACCGTGGTAATGCTCTAATTTCAGACTCTTTAATTCGTGCTAAATACTTGCCGCCTTACATCGCAGCTATAGAAGCTGGGGTTGGAACAGTTATGGCATCTTTTAACAGTATTAACGGATTGAAGTGTCATGCAAACGGTTACCTGTTTAACGATTTATTGAAAGGTGAATTAGGCTTTGACGGATTCGTTATTTCTGATTGGCAAGGAATTGATGAAATACCAGGCGATTATAAATCTGATATTATCAATTCTGTAAATTCAGGAGTTGATATGATTATGGTTCCAGGTGCAGTAAAATGGGGTGGCGAACATTACAAAACGTTCATTAGCCTGTTCAAAGAATCGTTTGACGAAGGGCTTATCACAGAAGAAAGAATTGATGATGCTGTAAGAAGAATCCTAAGAATAAAATTTCGTTCAGGCCTTATGAAAAACCCAATGGCTGACCGTTCTTTATTAGAGAAAGCAGGAAGCGAAGAACACCGTGCTATTGCGAGAGAAGCCGTTCAAAAATCTCAAGTGCTATTGAAAAATGACAATATGCTTCCATTAGCCAATGACAAGAATTATTTAGTTTGTGGCTCAGGTGCTAACGATATAGGTAAGCAATGTGGTGGTTGGACAATCGAGTGGCAAGGCGCTTTAGGCGATATTACCGAAGGAACAACTATTTGGGAAGGAATATCAGAACAAACATCAGCTACTTTAAGTGCTGACGGCAAAACAGACGGTAGCTTTGATGCTGCAGTAGTAGTCATTGGTGAAAACCCTTACACAGAAATGGAAGGTGACTCAGACACATTATACCTCTCAAAAGAAGACAAGCAAACTATTGCCAATGTTGAAGCGTTGAATATTCCTTACACTGTTGTACTAATTACTGGTAGACCACTAATTGTAACCGAAGAAATTGATGCAGCAGATGCCTTTATGGTAGCATGGTTGCCTGGAACTGAAGGAGACGGTGTATCAGATGTATTATTTGGCGATGTAGCACCAAGCGGAAAACTATCGTTCTCATGGCCAAAAGACATGGAAAATGTCCCTGTTAATTTTGGCGATGAAGACTATGACCCGCTATTCAAACTTGGATACGGGTTAACGTATTAAAAATATATGAAGCGATTTATCATTTACATATTAGCGATTATTCCTTGTATTCTAAATGCACAAGAATGGCAGCTAATATGGAGTGATGAATTTAGCGGAAACAGTATCAACTCAGAATACTGGGCTCACGAAATCGGCACAGGCGACTGGGGCTGGGGAAATGGTGAGCTACAGTATTATCAAGAAGAAAATACAAGTGTAGGAAATGGACATCTAACCATTGAAGCACGAGAAGAACCTCAAGGTATCCTTGGGCAATGGAATGTTCCCTATTTTTACTCATCTTCAAGAATAATTACTAAAGACAAATTTGACTTCCGATACGGAAAAGTAGAAGCACGAATGAAAACCATTGACGGAACTGGCTTTTGGCCCGCCTTTTGGTTATTGCCTAATGGTGGCTGCTGGCCCGAAAATGGAGAGATTGACATCATGGAGCAGTGGGGTAACGATGGACCAACCAATCAAACAACAGGGGCTGCACACGCAGGAAATGGCTGTCAAGGGTCAAGCATATACCAATCATGGAACACCACAATTAACGGCTCATATGCTGATGATTTTCACACCTACTCTATAATTTGGTATGAAAATTATATCGGTTGGTATGTCGATGGAGATTTAAAACATTTCATAACACCTGCCTCATTTTCAGGCGGATTCGAATGGCCGTATAATCAAGACAATTGGTACATCACACTGAATTTAGCCGTAACTAATAGTGGACCAAACGACAACACTGTTTTTCCCTCTGACATAGAAATTGATTATGTAAGAGTCTACCAAACAAACGATATCATGGGGTGCACAAACCCCAACTCATCCAATTATAATCCTGATGCGACATTTGATGATGAAAGTTGTGTTGAAGTAGTTACCTTCAATGTAGATTTAAATTGCTCAATCGAAAACCCAGAGACGGTTTATATTTCAGGACCATTTAATAATTGGTGTGGACAATGCCACCCTATGAGTGATGAGAATGGAGATGGCATATGGACTGCTAGCTATTCGTTTGAAAATAATGATGGTCAATTAGAATACAAATACTCCATTGATAACTGGGCAGGACAAGAAAACCTTGTGGATAATGTTAACAGTGGAAACAGCTCGTGTGTAGGAAATACAGATTATAGCACTTATGCCAATAGGCTGATTTATCTCAATGGTGATGACATTACCTTAAACGATGTATATGGACAGTGTGACGATTGTATAGGCGGATGCGCCGATCCGTCATCAGTAAACTATAATCCTGAGGCAGAATACGATGATGGCAGCTGTATATCTGAATGTATACCCCCACAGGTTACCTTCAGAGTTGATACAGATGGTCCACTTGTAGATGGCTTCAGTAATGTTGTGGTAAATGGCTCATGGAATGAATGGTCTGGTTGGGGCGTAACACTCCAAGACGATAATCAAGATAATATTTGGGAAGGAACTGCTGAGTTTGAGGTAGGTGAATTTGAATACTTATACTCCTATACTGGTTCTAGCGATAATTGGTCTGGATGGGGACAAAGCGGAAGCATCCCTTTTGGCTCAGACTGTGATTATAACCCAAATGATGAATATGGTAATTATGGTTTAAACCTACAATGCGGCGATGTGATTGATTTGCCTGTAGTTTGTTTTGCAAGTTGTGAAAGCTGCTATCAAGAAATTAGTGGGTGTACGGAT
>PKDP01000030.1 GCA_002862585.1 Flavobacteriales bacterium
TGAACGAACTGTTCGACCTCTCCACCTCTCCATCGGTAGATGGATTGCTTGGCATCTCCTACAATCAAGTTTTGGTAACCTTCTGATAGAGAATTATGAACTAATGGTAATAAGTTGTGCCACTGCATCACCGAAGTATCTTGAAACTCATCGATTAAAAAATGATGATAACGTTCTCCTAACCTCTCGTAGATAAATGGGGCTGGTTCTTTTCTAATAATTTCGGCGATTGCATTGTTAAATTCTGAAATATGCTTAACATTATTTTCTTCTTTGAATTGGTCTAGCTCTTTAGACAACTCATTCAGTACAGCTATCGAATAAATATTTTTTGATAGTAGTTTATTGAATACGTAATTCTTGTACTCTTTAGCAATGTGTTCCTGAACTTGATTAAATAACTGTATTAAGTATGCCGAATTGCCCTCTATTATTGATTTTTTTTCTTCATCAGCGTCTTTTTTACACCAATGGTTATTATCTACATTTTTCTTAACCGTTTTGTTTGGGAAAAACGTTTTGGATGACCGCTTTTTAAAACCATCAAAATAGTTGTAAAAGTATTTACTAGTAAAATCGCCCGCTACTAGATTATGTCTTTTGCAAAACCCCAAAAATTCGGAACGCTTTTCCAATAACACATTTTCGAAAGCCATCATCTCAGCATTTAGTTCATCCTTCACTTCAAGGCAATCTGTAATACTAACTTGTGAAAGAGAATCAATAAATTTTTCTGACTTTTCGGAGAACAAATGCTTTGAAAATTCTTCCAAAGAGCGTTCTAGGTTATAGCTTTTCCCCTCATCTGCTTTGGAAATAGCAAAAGACACCAAAGCTTTTGAAAGCTCTTTGTTTGTTCCTATTCGGCTTATAAGAAATGATACTGTTGGTTGAATCAATTGATCCTGATCCATCTCTACCTCAAAGGCTTGTGCCATTTGTAAATCATGGGCAAATGTTCTGACAATCCTGAATACAAACTTATCTATGGTAGAAATTGATAAATCAGTATAGTTGTGAAGTATAGCAGTAAGAATTTTCTGCGAACGTTCTATTATCTCCTCCTCAGTCAAAGATGTATCTTGCTGAATATGACTAAAAAATGAATTTGGCTTTCCTTTTCCGACACCCTTAGATAAATCCGCAATAAAAGACAACACTCTTTCTTTCATTTCAGATGCCGCTTTATTTGTAAAGGTTATGGCTAGTATGTGCCTGAAGTATCTAGGGAAAAAGTCCTTACCATCACCCAAAAGAGCTATTCGAATATAATTCCTAACCAAAGTGTAGGTTTTTCCTGAGCCGGCTGAAGAGCGATATATTTGAAGATTTTTTTTCATTTATTACTTCGCAAAATAGACAATTATGCAAGATTTATTATAAAATTATAAGTATACTTTATTCACAATTTGAAAGTTATAATTTAGTCAGATAATGGTCGTTAGATTATTAAATCCCTTATTATAACCTTATATTTGCACCTATGTATTTATCGAAATCTGTTTTTTTGTTATTAGTAGTTTTTACAATAGTCTTTTCATCGTGTAAAAAGCCTGGGTGCACTGATCCTACTGCCTCCAATTATAACGCTGATGCTGACAAAGAGGATGATTCGTGTATCTATGATAATCTGAACTTACAATTTAACCTAAAAAATAATGACCAAGCATTTTCTAGGTACGATACACTTAATTTTAATGAAGTCTCATTTAGAGTAGAGAACATAACGTTTTACATGTCTAACATTACGCTGAACAACAACTCAATCAGTAAAAATGTTAAGGATGTTCACCTCTTTCGTTTGGATGAACCGAACACTATGAATCTGGAAGTTACAGCTCCTAACGGCAACTATCAAAGCGTATCTTTTGGACTGGGTTTAACCCCTGAACTTAATAGTACAGAGCCTGCTGACTACACTACCGAACATCCTTTAGGACTTAATCAAAATACGTATTGGCCTATGTTATCTGGATCTTATATATTTGTTAAGATAGAAGGAAAAATGGACACTTCACAAACGTCTAGTTTTTATCCGCTGACTTACCATTTAGCTCACGAGGATTTATTCAGAGCAATGGATTTTCAAAAAAGCATATCACTTGATGAGAATAATACTGCTACTCTACAATTCAGTATTGAGCTTTCTGAGTTATTCACTGATGTTGACCTTTCCCAAGAGTTAGCACATGAACGTACATCAAGTCCTTTGGCCAATCAAATAATTACAAACTTCTCGAATGCTATCGAATTGGAATAAAATAGTAATGCTTCTATGCAGTTTTGCACTTCTTTCTTGTGAGAGAGATATCCCTGTTGTAGAGGCTATAGATTATAATCCAACTTTTGTAGCTTTTGACGTTCCCAAAAGATTTCCAACTCCAAATTTACCAGCTGACAACCCTCTCACTGAAGAAGGAATTGCTTTAGGAAAAAAACTTTTTTATGACCCAATCCTTTCAGGTAATAACACTTTATCTTGTGCTGATTGTCATTTTCAATCAAAGGGCTTTAGTGACCCCTCAAGAGTTAGTATTGGAATTGAAGGTGTTCCTGGCACAAAAAATGCATCTGCAATTATTAATGCGGCATGGAATACTACCAACTTTTGGGATGGAAGAACCATTTCACTAGAAGAACAAGCACTTGGTACGGTTACAAGCTTTATTGAACTTCATTCCCCTTCTTGGGAACAAGTAGCTCAAGAACTGATGGATAATTCAGAATACAAAGGTTTATTCAAGCAAGCTTTTAATACTGACATTATTGATTCATCTCATGTTGTTAAAGCTATTGCTCAATTTGAAAGAATCATAATATCATCAGAATCTAAATTCGATAAATTTTTAGATTATGAAGCTAGTCTAACGCCCTCAGAACTAAGAGGAAAAGAAATTTTTAATACCGAAAAAGGCGATTGTTTCCATTGCCATTCCTATCCACTGTTTACGAGTAATCTATTTCATAATAATGGTCTAGACCCTGAAGGCAGTATGGATAATGGACGATTTAATGTAACCAATGACCCTAATGATAAAGGTAAATTCAAAAGCCCCACACTTCGTAATGTAGAGTTAACAGCACCTTATATGCACGACGGAAGATTTGCAAACCTTGAAGAAGTTATTGAACATTATAATTTCGGAGGGCATAATTCTTCTACTGTTGACCCACTGATGAAAAAGGTTGATATTGGACTAGGATTGACTCAACAAGATAAAACTGACCTAATAAATTTCTTAAAAACATTAACCGATAGTACTTTTATTAATAAACCTGAATTCCGACCTTAGCAATAAATTCTATTAAATGTTAATGTATAACAAACTGAAACATATTGTATTAACCTTAATTAGCATCTTCATATTAGGTATTTCTATACCTACCACGGCTCAAGAGTTAAGATGCGGTACTATGGAACGTTTTGAATATGAAAATAAAGAAAATAACGCTATATTACTTGAAAGAAATAATATCAGTAAGACTGTTAGAGAATGGAAAAAAAATAGCTCAACACCAGATTCATATACTATACCTGTAGTCTTTCACATTATTTATAAAAATGAAAGTGAATATGTTTCGGTTGAACAAGTA
This sequence comes from Flavobacteriales bacterium, assembly GCA_002862585.1. Lineage (GTDB taxonomy): Bacteria > Bacteroidota > Bacteroidia > Flavobacteriales > UBA7312. The sequence goes on from PKDP01000030.1 coordinate 3,595, forward strand.
ATGAGTCAGCTTGAGGTGTTAAACCAAGATTTCAATCGTACTAACCCAGATGCTAACCTTACTCCTGCTCAATTTCAAGATGTTGCTGCAGATTGTAACATTAGCTTTTGTTTAGCTCAACGCACTAAAAACAACGATACAACTTCTGGTATCACCTATACCCAAACAAGCGTAAGTTCATTTTCTTTATATGACAATCGAATTTTTCAAGACTCTTTAGGTGGTAAAACAATTTGGAATAGTTCGGACTACCTCAATATTTACGTTTGTGATTTAACCAATGCTTTAGGTTTTTCTTCATTTCCCGGAGGCAACCCAAATAGAGATGCTGTAGTTGTTGACTTCTCAAACTTTGGGACAATAGACATAGCTCCACCATTTAACAAGGGTAGAACTGCAACACACGAGCTAGGACATTGGCTTGACCTCTATCATATATGGGGCGGCGGAAATTGTAGTACTGATGAAGTGGATGACACGCCTAGTCAAGAAACTGAAAATTACGGATGCCCTACTCATCCTAGTCCTACTTGCGATAATAACGGAGATATGTTTCAGAATTACATGGACTATACTAATGATGCTTGTATGAACCTATTTACCAATGGGCAGAAAGAGAGAATGCACGCTACACTAAATACTGAAAGACTTGGAATCGGCAATACAGACTTCTGTCAACTTCCTTTTGAAGATATTGGCATTAGCAGTAATATTCAACCCTCGGAAAACGAAGTGTTTTGTGGTGAAAATATAGAACTCATTACCTCTCTGTATAACTATTCTGAAAACGTGATAAGCAAAGCGAGTATTTTTTATCAGCTTGACGATGAAAATCCCGTTGAATTTGAATGGACAGGAAATATAAGCCCAAATACTTCTTTAGAAATAAACTTAGGAAATCACATCTTCACTACTGGAGAACATCTTTTAAAAGTTTACAGCTCCTCGCCTAACGACTTTAGAGATATCAACCCTTTAAATGACACTAGCTATATTGCTTTCACAATAACTCAAGGCACAAATATTGATTTTATCATTCAAACTGATAATTATGCTGAAGAAAATTATTGGGCAATTTTAAACAGTCAAAACGATACTGTAGCATCTGGAAATGAATTGGTAAGTAATGAAGTTAATACGTTTAACTACTGCCAAGATTTAGATAGTTGCTACACTCTAGTAATATATGACATCTATGATGATGGAATATGTTGCGACTTTGGAAATGGATTTGTTGCTGTCAATGGTCAAAACTTTAGTGGTGATTTTGGCTCTGAACTACAAATTGATTTATGCAACACGATTGGCATTAGTGAGATAATGGAAATTAATTCTGCAAAAATATACCCTAACCCTACAAATGACAACATCACTATTGAATCTAAATCACTCATTGAAGAGGTAAGAATTTATGACATATACGGCAAAAATGTACTCCAAATAAATTGTCATAGCAATAAAGAACTCGTAAATTTGTACGAGCTCGGCTCAGGAGCTTATTTTTTACAACTAATAACTAACGAACAAACGCAATCCTTTAAGATAATCAAAAGATGAAAAAGGCCTTTATATTATTCTCTCTATCACTAATCTCTGTTTTGTCAATTGCTCAAATTAGCATCAACAAAATACCAATAAGCTCAACACAAACCCTTACTAGAGATGTTCCAACTCTAGAAATATCATCTCCTAATATGATGTTAATTGAAAGTGAAGACCAAGATGCGTCTACAAAAGGAAAACCATACCGATATGCCAAATTAATTGATTGTGATATCGACCCTAGTACTGAAGGATTATGGGAAGAGTTAGAAAATGGTGTGCGTATATGGAGGCTAAATATTGAATCAGAAAATGCTAAAGCTCTTTCTTTGTATTTCGATGCCTTTTGGATTCCTTCAAACGGAGAATTGTACATTTATAATGAAGATAAATCAAAAGTCTTAGGCGCTTACACAAGCAGAAATAACCATGAAAGTGGTGTATTTTCTCATGAAATTATAGAAGGTGATAAACTTTGTATTGAATATGTTCAAAGAGGTTCTGGAAACCCAATTTTACATATTGATAAAATTTCTTACGCCTATCGTTCAATAAAAACTGCAAGTGAACTAAAAAGCTTTGGTGACTCTGGTGACTGTCAAAATAATGTAAACTGTCCAGAAGGCGATGACTGGCAAGATGCTAAAACTGCTGTTTGTAGACTTAGTATTAGAATTGGTAATAGTTCTTACTGGTGTAGCGGCTCTTTAATAAACAATACTGCTGAAGACTGCACTCCATATGTATTGACTGCCGAACATTGTGCCTATGATGACGATAATAACAACTACGCTACAAGTAATGATATGAACCAATGGGTATTTTATTTTAACTATGAAGCTGATGAATGCGAAAACCCTAGTTCAAACCCTAGTTCAAATACAATGACTGGGTGCTCATTTGTTTCAAAAAGTAGTAATAACGGAAACTGGAGTGGCACCTCTGATTTTTATCTAATAGAACTTAATAATAGTTTACCTTTTGACTATGGTTTGTATGTTGCGGGTTGGAACAGAAGTAATACAGCTTCATCAGAAGGAGTTGGTATACACCACCCTGCAGGAGACATCAAGAAAATATCTACATATACACAATCTGTTAATTCTGCTAATAGTGGAAATGACTGGAGAGTAAGATGGGTAAATACTGAAAGTGGACATGGTGTAACCGAAGGAGGTTCATCTGGAAGTCCTTTGTTTAATGCCAACAAACAAATAATTGGTGATTTATCAACTGGTAGCTCTGCATGTACTCCAGCATTTTATCTAAATGGCTATGATTTTTATGGTAAACTTTCTGAAAGTTGGGATCAAAATGGAAGCACTAATGACCGTAGACTTAAGCCTTGGCTAGACCCAACGAACTCAGGAGTGATTTCAATGAATGGAAAGCTTTGTGGTTCGCCAATGTTGGCCAACTTCAATGCAGCATACACACATGTTCAAACTGGCTTGCCTACTCAATTCTATTATACTGGAACAGGTAATCCTGAAACATATAATTGGACGTTTTATGGCAATGGAGTAAACCCTTCAAGCTCAACAGAGGCATCTCCTTATGTAGTATACTCCAATGATGGCAACTATACTGTAAGACTTGATGTAACAGGAGAGGGTGACAATTCAAGTTATGAAATTAAATCTGCTTACATAAAGGTTGACCAATTCGGCGGAAGTACAGAGGTTGAAGAAAATAAACATAACGTTAATATTTTCCCTAATCCATCATCTGGTATTGTATATCTAAGCCAAAATATATCCGATGATACTGAAGTAAGAGTAATAACTTTATTAGGTAAGGAAATTTACTCTAACACTTTGTTAGAAACCTTAAAGATTGACCTATCTGAATTCAGTAATGGTGTTTACTTTATTGAAGTTAGAAATGAAAATTCATTTACTAGCGAAAGATTGATTTTAAATAGATAAATGACAAACTACTTATTTACTATACTAAACAGCAAATCTACACCAGAGGATTTAAAAAGTATCGCTCAGAAGGTTGCCAACAATGAACGTATTACTATTGAAGATGGTGTTCGTTTATTTGATGCCGATTTACCTTTTTTAGGTGTACTCGCAAATTATATTAGAGAATCTAAGCATCAAGATTTCACCTATTTCAACAGAAATATACATATTGAACCTACGAACATTTGTGTGTTCGACTGCAAGTTTTGTTCATACTCTAAATTATTAAAGCATAAAACGGAAGGTTGGGAACTATCAGAGGATGAAATCCTCGACAAAATGAGAGAATACAAAGACCAGCCTATAACTGAAGTTCATATTGTAGGAGGTGTTCATCCTAAAATGGGACTAAACTATTTCGCTAGCCTCATCAAAAAAATCAAAGAAATTAGACCTGACATTCACGTTAAAGCCTTTACTGCTGTTGAGCTTGATTATATGTGCAGAAAAGCCAAAGTGAGTTATGAGGAAGGCTTAAGTATTTTGAAAGAACACGGACAAGATTCACTTCCTGGAGGTGGTGCCGAAATATTTGATGAAGCTATTCGTGAACAAATTTGTAAAGACAAATGTACTTCTGACCAATGGTTAGATATTCACGAAACAGCTCATAAATTGGGAATGCCATCTAACGCCACAATGCTTTATGGTCATATTGAAGAGCCTAAGCATCTTATGGATCATATGAATAGATTACGTAATTTACAAGATAAGACTGGTGGTTTCAATACGTTTATACCCTTAAAATTTAGAAATGGTGAGAATCAAATGTCTCATATTGCTGAAGTTAGTGTAATTTATGATTTAAAAGTATATGCTATTTCAAGAATATTCATGGATAACTTTTCACACATCAAAGCCTATTGGCCAATGATTGGTAGAAATACAGCTCAATTATCACTTTCCTATGGTGTAAACGATATTGATGGCACAATTGACGATACTACCAAAATATACTCTATGGCTGGTGCTGAAGAGCAAACACCTACTCTTTCTACTCAACAGTTAGTTGATCTGATTAAAAATGTGAAAAGACACCCTATTGAAAGAGATACGCTTTACAAAGTTGTAAAAGACTATAAAGACGTTGAATTTAAGTCTTCTGAGGAAAAAAGCTATTGAACTTTGTGCTTGGCATAATTTCGCCATTTTTCAACAACACTATGCATATCCGCAGGAAGTTCTGATTCAAAGGACATCCATTTGTTAGTTTTTGGATGAGTGAATCCTAAGCTTTTAGCATGCAATGACTGTCTAGGAATCATCTTAAAACAATTCTCTACAAATTGCTTGTATTTGGAGAAGGTAGTGCCCTTTAGTATCTTATCTCCTCCATATTCAAAATCATTAAACAAAGGGTGTTTTAGGTGTTGGAAATGAACTCTAATCTGATGAGTTCTTCCAGTCTCTAGTTTGCATTCAACTAATGAAACATAACCAAACTTTTCAAGAACTTTATAATGCGTTTTGGCAACTTTACCGAAATCACCTTCTGGAAAAACAGTCATCACCTTTCGGTTTTTAAGATTTCTACCAATGTTTCCCTCTATACTCCCTTCCTCATCTTCAAAATCACCCCATACTAAGGCATTGTATCTTCTGTCAATAGTTCTTTCGAAAAACTGTGTGGAAAGAGAATTCATAGCATTCTCATTCTTTGCAATTACCATTAAACCGGTTGTATTTTTATCAATTCGATGAACTAGGCCTGGTCGAGTAGAGTCGCCATTATTTGATGGTAAATTCTTAAAATGAAAGGATAGAGCATTTACTAATGTACCATCATAATTACCAAAGCCTGGATGAACAACCATTCCTGCCTCTTTATTAATTACAACTACATCATCATCCTCATACACAATATTTAAAGGAATATCCTGTGGGATGAGTTCAATTTCTCTAGGTGGATTAGTAAACATTACGGTTATTATATCAAATGGCTTAACCTTATAATTTGATTTTACAGTTTTATCATTTACTCTAATAAAACCATCTGCAGCTGCTTGTTGAATTTTATTTCTTGAAGTACCTTCTAATCGATTAAGCAGAAATTTGTCGACTCTAAGAGGCTCTTGACCTTTATCGACCTCAACCCTATGGTGCTCATACAACTCATTTGATTCTTCTTCAATCATTGAATAATTAGTTTTTCAATTTGTGAGCTATTAGCTGCGGTTATCTTTAAAATATAAATACCCTTAGAAATATCTGACACATTAATTCTGTGTGATGTGTTAAAATCAGTACTTAATAATTGTTGACCACTTAGACTGTACATATCTACTCTAAAAGATTCGTCATAATTAATGCATACAACACTACTGGTAGGGTTTGGAAAAATAGAAAGTGACAACAATTCGAACTCAGTACTACTAGATGGAATTGATAATTTTCCAAATACTGGGCGAATCATCCAAGTACCATCACAATCAGCACAATTAGACTTTTGCCAACTTCCTCCTAAATTATAATACATTCTATCATTATTCAATCTATTTCTATCGAGTCCTATATTGACAATATTTTCAGAATACTGTTCCCAACCCACAAAAACAGAACCTGAAATAACAATAGGGTTCTCTAACACATACTCGTAATAACCATTTTTAGTATCAGTGTATTCTGGATAAAAAATTTGACTCTCATACAATTCATTGGATGGCTCACCTGATTCACTACCCCACAATTTAATTCGAAATGCTATGCCATATGAATCTTCGTAGTTCTTTTCAAAATGTAACTGAACAGCTTTCAAGGTATCTTGTTCGGCAATATTGAAAAGCATGGCTACCTTTCCCTGTTCAGCATTTATTCCATAGGATGCTTCAGCAGTACCATCATCCAAAGCATAGTAATTATCAAAAACTTGATTAAATCTTAGCGTATCGTTTTCTTGAAATAGACTGATATCGTCAGTAGCTATGGATTGAATGATTGTATATGAATTACTTTGTAGCTCTTCAATTGACGGTGGAAATACACTACTTCCTACCGTTATAGCAGTGGGCGAATCGTCGGAATAAGAAAAATTCACGTCAAGTGCTGGAATCTCATCATTTCTTGTTGGACCTGTTGAAGGGTAATGAAAGACCTGATCATCATTATTATCATATATATCGTATCGGTAATCAACACTTTGAGAAGTGCTATAATTATTTCTTATCCAAGTATCCAAATTAGAGGACATATATGCTGCTCTATTTTTATCAAAGTGGGACCAAGGAATAGTGTAATAGAAATTAATCATTTGAGAAGTCTCATAAATGAAGGCTACATCTTCAACATCATTCGATAAGCTAATATCATCAGTAAGTAAGACATTATCGATATGCCAATGGTCAAAGTTTCCCGAAAGAGTTGCTATATTTTGAAACCTAAACTGAAAATCAGAATGCAAAAAAGCCAAATCATTTATGGTGTAATTGATTTTAGTAAAATCTGAGAGAGAGAATCCTACGGTATCCCAAATAGTTTGCCAGACCAATGCAGTGTCTAAAAACTGAACTGACAATTCATCGTTATTTTCTGGTTCGTTTCCGTATCCAGTTGACTGAAGTAAAAACGAAAAGTAAACACTACTGAAAGACGCAATATCAATTGGCTTTGATGTTAAATAATCAGAATCTCCATGAGCAGTTTCTGAAACACTGTTTCTAGGATTACCAAGAGAGTCTAAGCCATCAAATGTAGCTACTCCAATATTTATAGGGTTAATTGGGTAGGTGTTATTAATAAACACATCCTTATCTTGCCATAGTTCAGCTTTTGGATAACCTTTATAATTGGAAAAATCATCGAAAAAAGGAAGCACAGGGTTAGATTGAACTGAATTAGTAGATTTTTTTGATATATCAGACAATTGAGAATTGTATTTCAAAGGACTAACTCGCTCTTGGGAAAAGAGAAAAGTTGATAAAAACATTGAAATTAAAAGTGAAAAATTACTCTTCATCATTCGCATCTGGTGATTTTAGGTAAATATCCACATTTCTGCCTAGGTTAATCATTTTATTTTCTGAAGCGGTTGGACGTTGACGGTAAATTACTGCAGTACTACTATCCGTAACATTATCATTGTATAAGACGAGACCTAGATTTATGGAATTCATTTGTAACAGAATTTCTGCATCTTCTTTAGTAAGTCCATTCAGATTTGGTAAATTAACCATTACGTCACTTAATCCGTTACCAATCACCAAGTCCACCTTTGAGCCAACTATTAGAAATGTTCCCGATTCAACTTCTATACCATTGACCGACTGCTCAAGAACAACATTTTTTGCCATATCTGGTACAAATGATAAATTTCCAGCGGATAGTCCTATGGATTTTAGCTTAGAAATTGCTCTCCTGAGCGTTAAGTCTACAAGATTAGGTAACTGAACTTCTTTCTTTTTCTTCGATATTATAGTCAAATATATTCTTCTGTTTTCCTTGACAAAAGAACCCGCTTTAGGGTTTTGGTCAATTACGCTAAGCGAAGGCATTTCTAGATTGAAAACAGAGTCCATTACAACATAATTCAATGAATATGATTTTAAAACACTATCAGCCTCATAAATATCCATACTGTATAAATCTGGTAATTCAATGAGCTTATCGTGACGGGTATAAAACCTTAGAAAAATCAAAACTGATAAAATGAGAATTACTACAAAACAAATTGAATAAAAAAAGTTTTTGTAAAAAATTTTAGTCAATAAAAACTTCAGCCAACTCGGATTATTGTTTTCCATAATTAGTAGTGATAACGAAAAACAAATATAATAATTATGAAAGGTGTGCAATCTATATTTACTTTTAGTTTATTTTTGAAAACATGAATGCTATTGCTGTAGTTATGGGCGGTTATTCTGCTGAGAAAATTATATCCATGAAAAGTGGTGAAGTGGTTATGAATTTTCTAGATAGGTCTTTATACGAACCATACGCAATTGTTATTGATGAGAATGAGTGGAAAATGGTTGATGGCAATACATCCTATAAACTTAATCGCTCCGATTTTTCAGTTGATTTAAATGGTCAAAAAATTGTTTTCGATGGTGTTTTTATAGCTGTACATGGTCCCCCCGGAGAAAATGGCATCCTTCAAACCTATTTAGACACATTGAACATCCCTTACACATCGTCTGGTGCAAAAGCATCTGAATTGAGCTTTGACAAAGGTAAATGCAATGATTTTTTAAGAAATAATGGTATTCCATGTGCTAAGTCAGTGATTCTAAAGAAAAATGATGATATTCAAAAAGATTTTCTGATAAATACTTTGGGGCTGCCCTGCTTTGTTAAGCCAAATTCTAATGGAAGTAGTTTTGGAATTAGTAAAGTTTCAAACGTTAATGAGCTAATTCCTGCCATAGAAAAAGCCTTTTCTCATGACGATAATGTTCTTGTTGAATCTTTGTTATCTGGAATTGAAGTGACATGTGGTGTGCATAATTTGAACGAAGTTGTTCAAACCTTACCCATTACCGAAATAGTTAGTGAAAATGATTTCTTTGATTTTGAAGCTAAGTACGAAGGTAAATCTAAAGAAATTACACCTGCAAGAATAAGCGAAGACATTGCCAGAAAAGTATATGAAAGAACAATTGAAATATACAAGCTCCTTAATCTTGATGGAATAGCTAGGGTTGATTTCATAATCACTAATGGTGAACCCTTTGTAATTGAGGCAAATACAGTTCCTGGTCTATCTAAAGAGAGTATTATTCCACAACAAGCACAAGCCATGGGTGTAAGCTTAACAGAATTGTTCAACAAAGCAGTA
>PKDP01000007.1 GCA_002862585.1 Flavobacteriales bacterium
CATGTCCCAATAATAAAGGAGATTGGTACTTTACTGGCGATTACCCCACAGCCGGTGGAAACAGGGTGGTGAATAAATCATTTATCTATTACGTAGAAGGTAGAAACGAAAGGGCGTATTAGATTTTCTTTTTTTGATACACGCCAAAGATGAAATCAGAAGTGTTGGATTTCAAGTAATTATCTTCAAACTCAAATAAGTTATTTAAAACAATTTCTTTCTCACTATTGATTTTGACAAAGTGATGAGAAATATCTTTCAATACATTCATAAGAATATTGCCGCCATACGGTCTTTCTACAATTGTATCGAAATGACGGTAAATGTTTGGCATGATATTTATTGAGTCAATACACTCAGTAGGATCAGCTTGTATCATTCTAAGTATTCCAGAACCATAAAATTTTGTTTTATAGAGTTCTGTTTTAAATCGTTTTCTAAAAGGTTTAGGTATGATTACCAAAGCCTCGTTAATGGCTTTAATTTGAGTTTTAGGAAACTGTAAACGGCTTGGACCTATAAACTCATTAATTATTAGTTTCCCATTGTTTGTTAGGGAATTACAAATGAAATCAGGAATGAAGGCATTCATATTTGCAAAATGATGAAGAGACTGATGAAAAAATACGATATCGTATTTATTTCCTTTTTCTATAAACTCAAAAATATTAGCACATTCAAATCGAATATTTTTCAATCCTTTTTTATCAGCAATTTTTTTAGCTTCATTTAATCTGTTTTGAGCTAAATCAACACATGTGATTTCTTTAAACTGTAGGTATTCTGCTAGTGCTAATTCATGACTACATACACCACTTCCAATTGATAATATCCTAATTTCTTTATCGTTCGAAAGAACCTCCTTCATTAAAAATTCTTCATAGATGATGTTTTCATTTTCACTAATTAATTTATTCCAACGTTTTCTGACTAGAGGAATAATCCACCAATTGGAATGAATAATTTCTTCTTGATTAAACGCACTTTTAGTTCTCGATAATTTGCTAAAAGTAAGCTTAGAAAAAAAATAGTCTAACCCTCTTTGTTTAATTTTAGAGTATAAGTCAATAAAATCGTCAAAAGTAATTAGCCTCATTTTATTGTTTTAGGAAATACAAAGGTAAAAATCAATTTGAATTTGTTATGTGTAAACTTCCGACATAAAAAAAGCCCCAGCAATTTACTAGGGCTTTTATCTTTTATAGGAGTGTGTTTATCTCTTTTCAGTAGTATATACTGTTCCTCTCCAGTAGAATTTAGTTGTGTTGCTACTCCCAAATTGCTCAACGGCTGTGTCAAATGCAGAGCCAAACGAATGCATATCTAATACTGGAATTTCTTCGCCCAAATAGTTGATAGTCGTTAGTTTTTGTACTATCGTTAGTGGGTCGTTCATAGCGTCTTCAGCATCTTTAGCAGCTTGCTCTTCTGGACTTAATTGGCGAGGTCTTTCTGGAGCAATAGTCATCTCATCAATAAGGTGAGCCGCTCCAGCAAATTTATCAATGATAAATAAGATGTAACGCGCATCTACCGAGATGGTACGCTGAATGTCGTTCTCAAAAGCAATATCACCACTCATAGCTTCCCAGTTACCGTCAAAGGCAGTACCAATAAGATCACCGTAAGCATTTAGCACTGGGCTACCAGAGTTACCACCAGTAATATCGTTTCCGCTAATGAAGTTAATGATAAGGTTTCCGTCCTTGTCGGCATACCTTCCGTAGTCTTTAGCGTTGTAAAGCTCTTCTAATCGCTCAGGTACCATAAACTCATCGTCCGAGTTGTCTTTCTTAGCCATTAGTCCGTCGAAAGTAGTAACGTAGTCGAAGTGCATAGCATCGCCAGGTGTGTAATCGCCCACTTGTCCGTAGGTCAATCGCATAGTCGAGTTAGCGTTAGGGTAGAACTTCTTGTTCGGCATCATCTCTCTCAAACCAGCAATGTATAGCCTTTCGCCTTTTGCTAATTTCTCACGCACATCCATTCGCTTACTACGTACTTTTTCCACGTAGTGGTCCATAATAGAATTGAACATACGCACAGCATAGTCTTTTTCCAATTTGTATACCGATGGTCTTTCTAGGAAAGCGAAGAATTTAGTCTGACTTACAAATGGAGAAGTCTTGTACACATAGGCAGCAAATTTGTGCCAGTCACCTTTGGTGTAGTTGTGGTTTCTTACCTTTTCGAAAGCATCTGGCTGCTTGCTGTAAGGGACATTGTCGTTGTACAATTCTAATAATTCAGCAAACAAATCCTGGTCTAAATCTTTGTTGTAATCCTTGAAATGCTCACGTGCCTTATCTTTTAAATCGTTTATCGCTAGTCGTCTAGCTTTAGGGTCTTCAGGCAAGTTCTTAATAGCGTCTTGCACTTGATAAATAAAGTAAAATACTTCAGCCCCTTGGAAAACGGCTTCGTTTAAGAAGATTCTTACTTCGTTAATCTTTTCGTTATCGTAGTAACCGTCAGCCAATAAATCTAAAGCCTCACCGTACTTTTCTGTTCTTGCCTCATCAGCGTCCACCCAAGCATCAAACTGCCCTTCAAGAGCTTGCTTTTGCTCGTATACGTTCATTCGCTTTAGTCCTTTTGTCTGTCCGATGTAGTATTTCCAGTAGTTGGCTGTTCTAGCGTATTTTGATGCGTATTGGATACGAGTTTTTTCACGAGCATCCATATGAGTTCGCATTACGCCTAATTTACGCTCTCTAATCTTTACAACAGTAGGGTTGTATTGCTCAATAGCTTGTTTTACACCCCATGAAGAGAGGTATCTGTCAGTAGAACCTGGGAAACCCATAATCATTGAGAAGTCACCATCTTTTACACCATCCAAGGAAATTGGGAAGTGGTGCTTAGGCTTGTAAGGGATGTTGTCTTCAGAGTATTCAGCAGGTTTTCCGTCAGTACCACTGTACACTCTAAATAGTGCAAAGTCACCTGTATGTCTTGGCCACATCCAGTTGTCTGTATCGCCACCGTATTTACCTACCGATGATGGTGGTGCTCCTACGAGTCTTACATCGTTAAATGTTTCGTAAACCATAAGGTAGAAATCGTTGCCGCCAAAAAATGATTTTACACGTGCATTGTAGTGTGTGCTATCTGTAGCTTCTGCTACTATCTCGGCAGATAATTTACGAATAACGCCTCCTCTTTCTTCATCAGAAACAGAGTCTAAAGCTGCATTCATACGCTCAGTTACGTCTTCCATTTTTACAAGAAAAGAAACGAATAAGCCTTCGTTTTCTAATTCTTCGCTTTTATCCATTGCCCAAAAACCATCTGTTAAATAATCGTTACCTACAGAAGAATGAGATTGAATTTGACCAAATCCACAGTGGTGGTTGGTAAGTAATAACCCTTGGTCAGAAATCATTTCGGCAGTACAAAAACCACCTAATGAAACTACTGCATCTTTCAATGAAGAGTTATTTATATCGTAAATATCGCTGGCAGTAAGTCTGAGTCCAACGGCTTGCATATCTGCTTCGCTATCAGATAACAATAAAGGCAGCCACATTCCTTCATCAGCTTTTACCGTAAGAAAGCCGAAACATAGTGCCATGGATAGGGTAATGAATCTTTTTAACATAGTTGTAATAGATTTTTGAATAATTGGGTTCCGTGCAAAGAAAGAAAAAAAGCACAAGAAGGGATATTATTTTATGATAAACTAATGAACAATGGAATGTAGAAAAACCTTTAAGTCTTTACAGCCTTTTCCATTTGTCTATTTTTAATGCTTTGCTCTATCCCATCCCAAAGTTTTATTCGTGCTTTTAGGCAGTTGGTAGCCACTTCTTTGGCTTCTTGCCATTTGTTATCATCATCACCGCAGAGTTCTTCAATCATTTGTAAGGCTAGAGGGGTGTGGACTTCTTCGTCCAGCTCAATATGTCGATCGAGGTAGTAGCGGAAAGTATCTAGTTTGCCTGGGAAGTTCTTGTCCAAATCGTTGACGATAGAACGGAACATGTCTGGAATGAGGTCTTCTCTTCCAAAGGTGAAGGCGGCAGCTATCTCGTGCAATTTACCTCGGTGTATAATCTCAAAAGTGGTATTGACAAATTCAAGGGTATAGTCTTTGAGTTGTTCCACATTGAATTTTAGTAATTCTTTATGGGAATAGCCTGAAATTAAACGTGCAATAAAACGTTCTACTTGTTCGGTGTTTGCACCACACTGCTCCATAGACTGCAGGTACATCTCGTAATGGCTAGACGGATTGCCCTCTATGTCTATATCGCTTTCTTCTTCCAATACAATCTCGTTGATGAGTCGGCGAGTTTTAGGATTGCCTATGGGCATCCAAGGGGCATTGGTACTGGTTAATCCAAATTGTAGAGCTTTTAGTAATGCCATAAAATCCCAAACGGCAAAGACGTGTTGTTCCATCAAAATATTGAGGTCGTCTAAATGGCGTAATTGCTGGTAAACTGGGTGCTGCAATAATAGCTGCCTTAAAGGCAAAACACCTTCTTTTATATCAACGATTTTCGGATTCATTTCTTCTTGTAAATAGGGACAGAGGAACAGGCTTCTCCGTACATAATGCTTTTTGCTATTGGGTTAAGTTTGGAAGTAATTGCGATGTAAGCACTTTCTGGAACAGGCAGATTGCTACAGCCCTTGATGATGACTCTTTGGTCAACAAAAGGGTGTGTGTCTAATTTATCAATGACCCCTTGAAATAGGGCGGACTCCAACTGTTCCATATTGCCTCTAATAATCTTTTTGGCAAATGGGCTAAGTGAACTTGTAATAAGCATATACGCCCACACAGGAACGATGGCATCAGTGGTGCAGTCTATGCATACAAACTCATCTTTATGCTGTGACCAATCGTAATCTTTTACCGCTTGTCTAAAGTCTTTTTCTTTAAGGATGAGCTCTTCAAATAGCCAGTATTTAAGGTCAATACAGTTTCGCTTGCCTTTAGGGTAATACTCCTCAAGGTCAAAGGTAATCAAGCCACTATTGGCAATTCTATTGACAATTTCTTCTGTCATTTACAGCATTCCTAGTTCAAGTTTTGCTTCTTCACTCATCATGTCTTTGTCCCAAGGGGGATCAAAGGTGATGTTTACTTTTACATTTCGAACCTCCTCTACCACTTTCACTTTTTCTTCCACTTCTACCGGTAAAGTTTCAGCCACAGGGCAGTTAGGCGAAGTCAATGTCATTTCAATTTCAACATCACATTCCTCACTGACTTGGATATCATATATCAGTCCCAATTCGTAAATATTTACAGGGATTTCTGGGTCATAAATTTGACAAATTCGTTCTACAACTTTTTCGCCAATGGCTTGTAATTCTGCTTCTGTTTTCATAGTACTTAGTTTTGAGATTGAAACGCTAAAGCGTACAGTTTCATTTGTTTGACCATAGACACTAATCCGTTAGCTCTGGTCGGTGAAAGTTGCTCTTTTAATCCAATTTGATTGATAAAATTGGTGTCTGCTTCCACAATATCTTGAGCTTTTTGCCCAGAAAATGTGCGTACCAAGAGGGCAATGATGCCTTTAGTCATAATGGCATCGCTATCGGCAGTATACACTACCTTATCTTCTTGCTTATTGGCGTGTAACCATACTCTAGACTGACAGCCTTTGATGAGGTTGTCTTCTGTTTTATTAGCCTCTTCAATTAGTGGTAAAGACTTGCCCAAATCAATGATGTGCTCGTACTTCCCCATCCACTCGTCGAACATGTCAAACTCGTCAATAATATCTTGTTGTATATCTTTAATACTTGCCATATTTATGAAAGCATTTGTTGTGCTTTTTTAACGCCTTCTACCAGTCTGTCAACTTCTTCTTTTGTATTGTAAACTGCAAATGATGCACGAATAGTACCAGGGATACAAAACTCATCCATTACAGGCTGAGCACAATGGTGTCCCGTTCGTACAGCTATGCCTAATTTATCTAATATCATTCCCATATCATAGGGGTGAATGTCGCCTACTAAAAATGATATTACTGCCGCTTTGTTGGAGGCTTCACCTATGAATCGCATACCTTCAATTTTAGCTAATTCTTGAGTGGCATATTCTAGCAGTTCGTTTTCATAAGCCATTACATTATCAAGACCAATGTCGTTGAGCCAATCAATAGCTGTTTTTAGGGCTATTCCACCAGCAATATTGGGTGTTCCGGCTTCAAACTTATGAGGGAGTGTAGCGTAAGTTGTTTCTTTAAAACTTACAGTGGCAATCATTTCGCCACCACCTTGATAAGGAGGTAATTTATTAAGCCATTCCTCTTTTCCATATAAGGCTCCTATGCCTGTCGGTCCGTATATTTTATGTCCTGAAATACAATAAAAATCAGCGTCTAAATCCTTTACGTCAATGTGTGAATGTGGCCCTGACTGAGCGCCGTCAACAAGTACTGCTGCACCAACTTGGTGTGCCAATTGTATGATTTCTTTTACTGGATTTATAGTACCTAAAGCGTTAGAAATATGGTTTACAGCAACAACTTTAGTGTTATTTGAAAGTAAACTTTCGTAAGCTTTCATGTCCAGCTCGCCTTTATCGTTCATAGGAATTACTTTGAGGCTTGCCCCAGAGCTTTCACATGCCATTTGCCATGGAACGATATTGGAGTGGTGCTCAATAGCTGACACCAAAACTTCATCTGTTGAAGTTAGCAGCGTTCGAAAGCCGTTTGCTACTAAATTGATGGCTTCTGTATTTCCTTTTGTGAAAATTATTTCGTGAAGGTGGTCGGCATTAAAATGCTTTCTAACCGTTTCTCTTGAAGCTTCATACTCGTCTGTTGCCAGCTGACTAAGGTAGTGGACACCTCTGTGTATGTTTGAGTTTTGTTTTTCGTAATACTGCTGAATGGCATCAATAACCACTTTGGGTTTGTGCGTAGTTGCTCCATTGTCTAAATACACAAGAGGATATCCGTTTACTTCTTGGTGAAGTATTGGAAATTGTTGGCGTATTTTGGAAACATCTAGCATAATTTAGACCTCAATATCAATTTGAACCCCTAATTTTTCAGCAATAATTCGGTTTAGCTTTTGTTTAAGCTCAGGAATTTTCACATTGCTTAGCACGTCATTTGCAAAGGCATACATCAGCATTGCTTGTGCTTCTTTGAATGGAATACCTCGCGAACGCAGATAAAACAGAGCGTCATCGTCGAGCTGACCTACTGTACAGCCGTGGCTACATGCTACATCGTCGGCATATATTTCGAGCTGTGGTTTGGTGTCAATTGATGCGGAATCGGTTAGCAACAAATTGTTATTCGACTGAAAAGCATTGGTTTTTTGCGAATCAGGTCTTACCATGACTTTTCCATTAAATACACCTTTGGCATTATCGTCAAATATTCCCTTATACATTTCATTACTTTGGCAGTTTGCCACGGCATGATCAACTAGTGTATGGTGGTCAACCAATTGATTTACCCCAATTAGAGTAATGCCTCTCATGTTGCTTTCAGAATATTGACCTTCTAGTAAAAAGCTGAGGTTGTTTCGAATGAATTTACCGCCAAAACTAAAGGTATCAACTGTACAGGTACAGTTTTTACCTTGCTTTACCCAAGTGTTATCTATGAGAGAGCAGTTGCGTTTGTCGTTTTGTATTTTGTAGAAATCGATGAGTGAATTATCATGCGCAAAGATTTCTGTTACCGAATTTGTAAAAACTTCCTTTTGATCTATATTTTGGTGTCTTTCGGTAATTTGTACTTGAGCATTTTCTTCCACAACAACAAGGTTACGCGTTTGTAAAAACAAGTCGCTAGAGATGTTTGTTGTGAAGTAAACGATTTGTATCGGTCTTTCTGCCACAGTATTCTTTGGAACATGTACAAAAACGCCTTCTTTTGACAGTGCGGTGTTTAGAGCTACCAAGCTATCTGGATGTTCGGGAAGAGCCTTTCCCCAATAGTTTTGAACTACTGTTGAGTGTTTTTTTTCTGCAAGGGATAGTGGACAAAGTGTAATTTTTTCAGTGTCTATATCGGAAAGTTCATGGCTAAACTCACCATTTACAAATGCAATAACATTAGTTTCTGTCTCCGTTAAAATATACTCATCGAGTAAGTTTTTAGAGATAAGGCTTTCACTTGCTGAAAGAGCGTATTCGTTTTTGATGATTGGCAATAAATTAGTGTATTTCCATTCTTCATCTTTTACGGTCGGAAACCCAAATTCTTCAAGTCTACGTATGCTGTCTTTTCTTTCTTTTTGAAAGGAAAGGGTGCTTTCAGTTTCCTGAAATGCTTTTATGAGTTTATCTTTTAAATTCACAGTTGCTCAGCTTCTTTTATAATCCAATCGTATCCTTTTTCTTCAAGTTCATGCGCTAAATCTTTAGTGCCTGATTTTACAATGCGACCATTGTAGAGGACGTGTACAAAGTCAGGAACGATGTAGTCCAACAAACGCTGGTAATGTGTAATTAAAACGGTAGCATTATCCTTAGATTTAAGTTTGTTTACACCGTTGGCAACGATGCGTAAAGCGTCAATATCTAAGCCAGAGTCGGTTTCGTCTAGTATGGCGAGTTTAGGCTCAAGCATTGCCATCTGAAAGATTTCATTTCTTTTCTTTTCACCCCCCGAAAACCCTTGATTTAAGGAACGGCTTAGGAAACCTTTCTTAATTTCAAGAAGCTCCATTTTTTCACGCATCATTTTAAGCAAATCGCCAGCAGGCATGGGTTCTAGTCCTTGTGCTTTTCTGCTTTCGTTAAGCGATGTCTTTAGGAAGTTAGAAACGGATACTCCAGGAATTTCAATAGGATACTGAAAGGAAAGAAAAATGCCTTTGTGAGCCCTTTCTTCTGGTGATAAATCCATGATGCTTTCGCCATCAAAGTCGATAGTTCCATCTTCAACTTCGTATTCTTCTCGTCCAGCAATTACCGATGATAAGGTACTCTTTCCTGAACCATTTGGCCCCATGATAGCATGTACTTCACCTGGCTTGACGTCAAGGTTAATTCCGGTTAGTATTTTGTTGCCTTCTATTGAGGCTTTCAAGTTGTTTATTTTTAACATATATAGTTGTTTATCCAACGCTTCCTTCTAAGCTGATGGCTAATAGTTTTTGTGCTTCTACGGCAAATTCCATTGGTAGTTGATTGAGTACGTCTTTACAGTATCCGTTTACAATCAGTGCAATGGCTTCCTCAGTTCCAATTCCTCTTTGGTTGCAATAGAAAATTTGATCTTCTCCAATTTTTGAAGTGGTTGCCTCGTGCTCAATTTTGGCAGATTTATTTTTCACTTCAATGTAAGGAAAGGTATGTGAGCCACATTTGTCACCCATAAGTAAAGAGTCGCATTGAGAGAAGTTCCTAGCATTTTCTGCACTCTTTTGAATTTTTACGAGACCTCTATAACTTCCTTCGCTTTTACCGGCACAAATTCCTTTTGATATAATAGTACTCTTGGAGTTTTTTCCAAGATGAATCATCTTTGTTCCTGTATCTGCTTGTTGGTAGTTGTTTGTTACTGCTACGGAGTAAAATTCACCAATAGAATTATCGCCTTTTAAAATGCAGGAGGGATATTTCCATGTTACTGCAGAACCTGTTTCTACTTGAGTCCATGAAATTTTGGACCTGTTATGACAGATACCTCTTTTAGTTACAAAATTGAATACGCCACCAACGCCATTTGCATCACCAGGGTACCAGTTTTGAACGGTAGAGTATTTTATTTCTGCATCATCCATTGCGATGAGCTCTACTACGGCGGCATGAAGTTGATTTTCGTCCCTCATTGGTGCTGTACAGCCTTCTAAATAACTTACGTAGCTTCCTTCATCAGCGATAAGCAGAGTCCTTTCAAATTGTCCCGTTCCTGCTTGGTTTATTCTAAAATATGTTGAGAGTTCCATAGGGCATTTAACGCCTTTTGGAATGTAGCAGAATGAGCCGTCGGTAAATACAGCAGAGTTTAGTGCTGAGAAGAAATTATCGGATGTAGGGACAACTGTTCCGATGTACTTTTTAACCAGTTCAGGGTGTTCTTTTACAGCCTCACTGATGGAGCAAAATATAATGCCTAGTTCACCTAGCTTATCCTTAAAACTTGTCGCGACAGATACGCTATCCATAACGAAGTCGACAGCTACACCGGCTAATTTCTTTTGTTCGTCAATCGAAATTCCGAGCTTGTCAAAGGTTTTTTTCATCTCAGGGTCTAGCTCGTCAAGGCTATTCAATTTCTTCTTTTGCTTAGGTGCGGCGTAGTAAATGATATCTTGATAATTGGGCTTATTGTATTTGATGTTTGCCCAATCTGGTTCTTCCATTTTCTTCCACGTTTCAAACGCTTTTAGCCTATAGTTTAGTAGCCATTCTGGCTCTTCTTTTTTGCTAGAAATTAGCCGAACAACATCCTCGTTTAGGCCTTTGGGTATGGTATCACTTTCAATATCTGTTGTGAACCCATATTTATAGTCTGCACCAGTAACTTCTTCTAATATTTTCTCTTCTTCTGACAAGATATTTAATGTAATAAATTAAACTGAAAAACTTTCTCCACAACCACAGGTTCTAGAGGCATTAGGGTTGTTAAAAACAAATCCTTTGCCATTCAAACCTCCTGAATACTCTAATACGGTACCAATGAGGTACAGATAGCTCTTTTTGTTAACCACGATTCTTACGCCATTGTCTTCAAAAGATTTATCGTCTTCATTTTCCTTATCATCAAAACCTAGATCATAGGATAAACCTGAGCATCCGCCACTATTGACACCTACTCTAACAAAAGAGGAGGACTCATCGTGTCCTTCTTCCTTCATCAAGGATATTAATTTTATTTTTGCTTCTTGTGTTACTTGAATCATCTTATTTAAAATGTGTTCAAATTAGATTGCAAAATTACAAAATTATATGCTTTAAATCATATTATTCTGTGGTATCGTTCATGTTAATTTTCGTATTACATTTGTGGCATGAGTTTATTAGAAGATAAGACGCCAAAAAGAACGCCTATTTCGGAGCTTGGAGAATTTGGCTTAATTGAACATCTAACCAAGAATATTAGCATTCAAAACGCCTCCACGATCAAAGGTGTTGGTGACGATTGTGCTGTAATTGACAGTGGGGATTCATTCAGTTTGGTTACTACGGACATGCTTGTCGAAGGGGTTCATTTTGACTTAACGTATACTCCTTTGAAACATTTGGGTTACAAATCTGTTGTTGTAAATCTATCTGATATTTATGCTATGAACGGTGTTGCTAAGCAAATTACGGTTAGCATTGCCTTATCAAACAGATTTCCATTAGAGGCTGTTGAAGAGCTGTATGAGGGCATTCATTTAGCTTGTAAAAACTACAATGTCGACCTTATTGGGGGTGATACGACTTCCTCGACCTCTGGCTTATGCATAAGTATTACAGCTATTGGTGAAGCGTCTAAAGAAGATGTGGCTTACAGAAGCGGTGCTAAGGAGCATGATTTGATTGTGGTTTCGGGTGACTTAGGCTCTGCGTATTTAGGATTACAGATTTTGAATAGGGAAAAACAGGTTTTTGAAGCAAATCCTAGCATGCAGCCTGAGCTAGGAAACAAGGACTACATTCTTCAAAGACAACTTAAGCCAGAGGCTAGAAAAGATGTTGTTGAGCTATTAAAAAGCAAAACCATTGTGCCTTCATCTATGATTGATGTTTCTGATGGTTTGTCCTCAGAGATTTTGCATTTGTGTAAAAACTCTAATGTTGGATGTGCTATTTATGAAGACAAATTACCTATCGATTTTTCAGCTATTTCTACTGCTGAAGAGCTTAATCTTAATGCTGCTACCTGTGCTTTAAACGGGGGAGAGGACTATGAGTTATTGTTTACTATTAGCCAAGAGCATTATGAAAACATTAAGAATGACCCCAATTTAACAGTAATCGGACATATTACTGACCAAAGTAGTGGCACAGTATTTGTTACAAAAGATGATAATCACCAGCCCTTAACTGCTCAAGGTTGGAACTCAATTAGCTAGTATATTTTCAGATAGCCATCTGTTGTAATTAATAATGTCGCTTTCATCAGCTTCTTCGACAGGTATAATTGATAGCAGTAGGTTTATATCGTTTTGGGAGATTGGTTTTAGAGACGTAGAAAAATAAACAACAAAAGTGTTTATTCCTAACTAATTCATAAGGCTTTCAATCTCATCAGCTTCAATAGGGATATTAGCCATTAAGTCAAAAGGTTTGTCTTTAGTAATGACTAGGTCGTTCTCTATACGAAGTCCAAGATTTTCCTCTAAAATATAAATACCAGGCTCGCAAGTAAATACCATGCCTTCTTTGATTGGAGTATCCCAATGCCCTACATCATGAACATCCAAGCCTAAATAATGACTCGTTCCGTGCATAAAGTACTTTCTGAAAGCAGGGTTTTTGGGGTCTTGTTTATCT
>PKDP01000008.1 GCA_002862585.1 Flavobacteriales bacterium
ATCATTTCAAAGTCAAAGGCTAAACTGTTTGGTCTGCTTTCTACAATTTTGTCAATATTGGAGTTGGACTCATCAAATACAATTTCAGAAGTTGCAGGAATTACAGGTTGATTTTGGTTTTGACTTTCAGTTGCAGCCCCAATTACAAAAGGAGAAGCTAAAGATGGACTTTCAAGCTGTATAGATGATCCGTCGCTAAAACTTTCAATTTTAAGGACATTTAGATTGGCACTGGCTCCAATATAGTTCTCTGTTATCATTTTAACCTCAATAAACTCAAAGTCCAAGTCACCGTTTAAATTACCTAAATCTACAAAAGATGATTCGCTACTCTCTAAAATAGTATCCTGACCAAGAAAGCCCCACGCAGCACTAAGTGCAATTCCTTCAATTGAAATACTACTAGAAATATCATCATTTACAGAGACGGTCACCAACTCATCTGAAGAATCTATTTTTGCGAAAGACTCTACATAAATAGTATTGTATTCGTTTCCGTCTTTACCAGTTAAATCAAACTCATAACCAGATAAAGAAATCACCTCATCAATAGAACCATCTGCTGGAACTTCTCTTGAAATGTAAAACTCTTGACCATTAAGAGTCGCGCTTGGAATGCGGTACTCAAATGTGAAAGCTGTATTTAAATCACTCTCTATATTCATCACAATATCACCCTCGCTTATCAAAATTCTATCAAGTTGTGCGTCACCAGCATCAAAAGTAAAAGTAGTATCATCATCTACTAATACCTGATAAGGAGTATTTATTAAAGCCTGTTGCATAAGAATATCATTTATTTCAATCGAAGCTAATAACTGATCAGAATAATCTACACTAAAGGAGGATGTAGGTATAGCCAAATCGGCATTTGAAATTAGTATCTCTATATCGCCATACATGGTCTTTCCTGACAAGTCAATTATATTATTGTAAGTGGAGTTTGATGCAAGAGCTGGAATCGTAAATGAACTTAAATGAACAATAGCACCATTATCAGTTAGCGTTCTAAGTTTTACAGAAATATTTTCAAGGTCAACATCAAACCCATTAGTTAACTCAAAATCCAAGCTCCCATCATCAAAAAATATCATGCGAAAATCATCCGTAGCATCATGCTGAATTGTATTGTTTTGAATAATTCCAGGAATTTGCTGATTAAATGGTGGAAAATTTGCGTCAACAAAAGCACCATCAGCTAAATTAAAAGGATCAACAGATATAACCTCTTCAAAGCTTATTGCCTGTGAAAAAGAAATATTTGATATATCTACACTTCCTAATGCCGCTGAATTATTAAAAGAAATGGAATTGATAGAAACCAAATCGTCAAAGCTATATTCTACCAAATCCTGCTGAAATACGAGGATTAAACTTTTATCCCCCAGAGAATCTATAGAAACAGTTGAATCATTAAGCAATTCATTAAAGCCCAAATCACCTGCGGCTATTGGAGCGCTAACAGCAACATCCCAACTTGGAACTGAGTAATCTTCTTTAAATTCACAAGAAGACAAAACAATGATAAAATATAAAGTGAAAATCTTTAAGAATGTGTTCATAATATTAGTTAGGTTAGATTCGGCAAATTTAAGTTCATTTCAAATCTTTTACGCACTTTTTTTAGATAAGTTTTAAGAAAAATAAATAGACTGACAATTTTTCAGTCAAATTTCCTATTTTAATCAATAAATGTCAGATTAAAGCACAATGGCATTAAAATTGCAGTGACTTCAAATAAAAAAAATGGCAAAGCAAGGAAACATTAATGTTCAAACGGAAAATATATTCCCAATAATAAAACAGTTTTTATACTCTGATCATGAAATATTCCTGAGAGAATTGGTGTCAAATGCTGTTGATGCTACTCAAAAAATAAAAACTCTCAAATCTCTTGGCGAACTTAAAGCCAATATTGACAAATTAAGAGTAGAGGTAATCATTGACAAAAAGAAAGAAACACTGACCATTAGAGATAATGGAATTGGTATGACTGAAGAAGAAGTTGACAAATATATCAACCAAATTGCTTTTTCAGGGGCTGAAGAATTTGTAAATAAATACAAGGATTCAGACGCTAAAAATTCAATCATTGGACATTTTGGACTAGGCTTTTACTCCTCTTTCATGGTTTCAAAAGAGGTAGAAATAATAACAAAAAGTCAAAAGCCAAATAGCACTGCTGTAAAATGGACCTGCGATGGCTCACCAAATTACACCATTGAAGAGACGACAAAAAAGACAAAAGGAACAGATATTGTATTACATATTGATGAAGATTCAATAGAATTTTTAGAGGAATCCAGAATAAGTGAAATACTAAATAAGTATTGTAAGTTTCTTCCTGTTGATGTTAAGTTTGGAACAAAAAAAATAAGTATTGATGATCCAAGTGGAGTAAAAGATGATGAAGGAAAAATCAAACAAGTTGATGAAGAAGTGGATAACATCATCAATAACACCTCTCCTGCTTGGACAAAATTACCGCAAGACTTAAAGGATGAGGATTACTCCAGTTTTTACAGAGAGTTATATCCAATGGAGTTCAACGAACCCATATTTAACATTCACTTGAATGTAGATTACCCATTTAACCTTACAGGGATATTATATTTTCCGAAACTTAAAAATAATTTAGAGGTTCAGAAAAACAAAATAAACCTTTACAGCAATCAAGTCTACATTACGGATAATGTCGAAAATATTGTTCCAGAATTCCTTACACTACTGCATGGAGTAATCGACTCTCCAGACATTCCATTAAACGTATCAAGGTCATATCTTCAAGCTGATGGCAACGTCAAGAAAATATCAAAATACATTACCAAAAAAGTTGGTGACAAGCTACATTCAATGTTCAAAAATGATAGAGAAGATTTTGAGAAAAAGTGGGACGATGTAAAAGTGTTTATTGAATACGGCATGCTAACTGAGGATAAGTTTTTCGAAAAATCAAAAGAATACTTCTTACTAAAAAACACAGATTCAGTTTATTCAACATTCAGCGAACTTATTGAAAGAGTAAAAACCAATCAAACTAACAAAGACGGCAAGACTATTTTACTCTACACAAACAATAAAGAAGAGCAAGATAGCTTTGTATCAATGGCAAAACAAAAAGACTATGAAGTGCTAGAACTCGAAGGCCCTTTAGTAAGTCATTTAATATCTAAATTAGAATCTGAAAACAGTGAAGTTCAATTTACTAGAGTTGATGCTGACACTGTCGATAAACTCATTCAAAAAGAAGACAACACACCTTCTTTACTAAGTGAAAAAGAACAAGAAACATTAAAAGAATTAGTTGAGAAAAAAGTTGACGACAATAAGTTCAGTGTTCAGGTAGAAAGCCTTTCTACAGACGACGCTCCCTTCATACTCACCCAAAGTGAATTTATGAGACGAATGAAAGAGCAACAACAGCTTTCTGGCGGAATGAATATGTTTGGCGAACTTCCTGAAAACTATAATCTAGTTGTCAACTCTAACCATAATTTGATAGGTCATCTTTTGAACTCTAAGGATGATCAAAAACAATCTGAACTTGTACAACAATTTTTAGATTTAGCCTTACTATCTCATGGCCTATTAAAGGGAAAGAAATTAACAGACTTTATAAATAGAAGTGTAGGGATGATAAAATAAATTTCATGTCAAATTACATTATAATTCGCGATGAACTCGTAAGCAATTATCGATAAGGACATTATACTACAATATAAAGCAGTATATTTGTTCATCACAAGTTATATCATGAATTTTAGAACCTTTTACATATATAAAAACTTATCTAGGCAGATGTTACTATTGACATTGTTTTTAATGTCAACTACTTTTGTATTTGGACAAGTAGTAATTAACGAATATTCTGCAGCAAATTTCGACGGATTTGCTGACAATTATGGTGATAGCGAAGATTGGTTTGAAATCTACAACAACTCTGCAGCTAACGTAGATTTAAACAATTACTATCTCAGTGATAAAGCTAATAATCTTACAAAATGGCAGTTCAGTTCTTCAGTTGTTATTCCTCCCAACGATCATTTGGTAGTATACTGTTCAGGCAGAAATGAAATAACAGGAAATAATGTACACACTAGCTTTAAACTCCACCAGACCAAAGGAAACGAATGGGTGATTCTTACTGCTCCTGATGGAGTTACAGTAGTAGATTCAGTTTTTATAAGACCTTGCCTTACCAATATGTCTAGAGGAAGGACAACTGACGGTGAAACTAATTGGAGCGTTTTTGTAGACCCTACACCAGATGCAATAAACGTTAATGATTTTGATGACTATTCTTATACACCAACATTTGACCCTCAACCAGGTATTTATCCTGCAGCAATTAATGTAACTATACCAGCCACTCCAGGTTCAACAATATATTACACAACAGATGGTAGTGTTCCAGATGATTCAGACAATTTATATACTGGCCCAATCGCAATTAATAATACTACTGTACTAAAGGCTGTTTCATTCAGTGACGAACAACAAATATTACCAAGTTTCATGGAATATGGAACTTATTTTATTGGTGTTTCTCATAATATGAAAATTCTCTCAGTTTCTGGAAGAGAGTCTGATAATATGGGTGACCCTGAATTATACGAACTAATTGCTGGAGGCAATCAAGTAGAACCAAAAGGAACATTTGAAATCTACAATTCTGACGGAAGTCTATTTGATAAGGCTAGAGGAGAATTTAATGAGCATGGTAATGACTCTTGGGCTTATGCACAAAGAGGCTTTGACTATATCACAAGAGATCAGTTTGGATACAACTACGCCATTAAAGGGGATGTATTTAACGATGTCGACAGAGACCGTTTCCAAAGATTTATTGTAAAATGTGCCGCCAATGACAACTACCCATTTTCATATGGAAGCTCTGGAGCTCACATTAGAGACGCTTATGTGCAATCATTATCACAAGTAGCTGATTTAAGGCTTGACGAACGTTCTTACGAGCCTTGTATAATGTACTTAAACGGCGAGTATTGGGGTGTCTACGAATTAAGAGAAAAGGCTGATGACCTTGACTATACAGATCACTACTATGACCAAGATTCTGTTGAGTACCTTAAAACTTGGGGCGGAACATGGGCAGATGTATTGACTACTGACCAAAACCCAGGAGATGTATTTGCAAGTTGGGATCAAACAAGAAACTATATCACCACAAATGACATGAGCGTCCAAGCCAATTACGATTATGCTAAGAGCATATTCAACACTGGAAGTCTTATTGATTATTACATCCTTAACACTTACACAGTAAATGCAGACTGGCTAAACTGGAATACCGCTTGGTGGCACGGACTTAATGAAGATGGTGACAAGAAAAAATGGCGTTACGTCTTGTGGGATATGGACAACACATTTGACCACGGAGCAAACTACACAGGACTTCCCAGCACCGACTTTGATGCAGATCCTTGCGATGCTGAAAGCTTTGGGAATATTGGCGGTCAAGGTCATATTCCGATTTGGAACGCCTTTTTAGAAAGCGAAGAGTTTTTTAATGACTACATAAACCGATGGTCAAACCTTTCAAACTCATATTTATCGTGTGACTTCATGATTCAACATCTTGATAGTCTCATTGATAACATTGAACCAGAAATGCAAGCCCAAATAGACATGTGGGGTGGCACATATGAAGAATGGACTGACAATGTGCAAAACATGAGAGACTTTATGAGTGAAAGATGTAGTGTATTAAATTCTGCTATTGTAGATTGCTATGATGTTGAAGGCCCATATGGAGTAACCGTTGTAATCAATGGAATAGGAGAAGTAGACTTTAACAACTTCTTTGATGTAAATAATTTAACCACTCCTTTTAGTGGCGAATACTTTGGTGGTGTAGATATTGATTTTAGTGTTACTAATGGAAACTTTTCAAGTTATGAAATAGTTAGTGCTATACCTTATGCATATAATCCGACAGATACAGATTTTTCAATAGAACTTGAAAGTGATATCACAGTAATCTTTTACTTCGACGCCAACGAACTAACATTTTTAGTTGAACCAGCTGGCTCAGGAAATATGTCCATTGATGGAAATACTATTTCAACTTTCCCACACAACGAGAGCCATATTGACGGCATGAATTTATTACTAGCTGCTCAACCAAATGTTGGTTGGGAAATGGCGTACTGGAGCAGTAATAACCACTCCTTCACACCGAACACAACAAATGAAGATGTCAATATTACTGTAAATAATGACGATACAATCGTCCTCCATTTAAATCAACAAACATTTGACATCACATACATTGTTGAACCTATAAATTCAGATGTTAGTCTTCTAATAAACGGGGAAAGCATTTCAATTTTCCCACACACAACAACTGAAACATATGGCACAAATATTGGCTTGGAAGCAAGGTCAAATATCTTTTGGGAATTTAAATACTTTACCTCTTCAAATAGTTATATAGTTGGAGAATCTATTTCACCCTTCCAAAATTTCAATGTAAATAAAGGCGATACCATCGTTGTACATTTTGATGAAAATATATTCTATAATGTTGACTACAGTATATCTCCGCTAAATAGTGGGCGAATAATTGCAAGCGATACTATTAACATAGAGAATCAACAGACAATAACATATTTAGCTGAAGAAGCGGTAAACTTACAAGCTCAGCCAATTGACGGATGGAGGTTTTCTCACTGGACTATTGAAAACAACACTCTTCAACCTAGTGATGATGAAATAAATGTCAACTTCACCGTCAATTCCGAAGATAATATTGTAGCCCACTTCAAAGAATTGTTTGAAGTATATGTTCCGAATTCGTTTACCCCTTCAAACGGTGACAAAATGCACAATACATTTGAAGTATCTATATTTTCAATGGAAGGAGTTAACTATTCCTTCGAAGTATTTAACAGATTTGGTGAACGTATTTTTTATAGTGATGACGAAGCTGAATCTTGGGATGGTTCATACAAAAATGGCATTCAAGTTCCTGCGGGAGTATACATCTACAATTTATTCGTAGAATCACTATTAACCGGAAAAAGTATAAATAGGCAAGGTACAATTACCATATTGAGATAATATTGCTCTTTTCGATTATTTCTTTTTCTTTTTAGTGAGAAGGATAAAACACCTTATTGACTGTATTTTGACTAACTTTGCACCACATTATGGCAGTAATCGACATCAAAAACATCGCAAGACATTTCACAGTAGGAAATGAAGTAATAAAAGCCCTCAAAACTATTGACATTTCAATAGAAAAAAACGAATTTGTTGCTCTAATGGGGCAATCAGGTTCAGGAAAATCTACTCTGATGAATATTCTTGGCTGCCTAGATACACCAACTAAAGGCAGTTACTATCTTGCTAACAATAACGTCAGCCAATTAAACGACAATAGCTTAGCTGAAATTAGAAATAAAGAAATAGGCTTTGTATTCCAAAGCTTTAACCTATTACCAAAGTCTACTGCTCTTGAAAATGTAATGCTACCCTTAATTTATGCTGGATATAATAGCGAAGAGAGAGAAAAGATGGCCTTAGATGCTCTTGAAAAAGTCAGTCTTTCAGACAGAGTTACGCATAGACCAAACGAACTCTCAGGTGGGCAAAGACAAAGAGTAGCAGTAGCCAGAGCACTTGTAAACAATCCTTCAATAATTTTAGCAGACGAACCAACTGGAAACCTAGATAGTGCTACTTCTGTTGAAATAATGGCGCTCTTTCAAGAAATTCATAAAAATGGTAACACGGTAATCATCGTAACTCATGAAGATGAAATCGCACAATATGCTCATAGAATCGTAAGACTGAAAGACGGTGAAATTGAAAGCGATACCATTAATAAATCACCAATAAATTCATAAGCTTATGAAAGTGTATACAAAAAAAGGCGATAAAGGAACAACTCAATTGATAGGAGGAAAACGAGTTCCAAAAAATCACGATAGAATTGATGCTTATGGAACAGTAGATGAATTAAACTCTTACATGGGTCTACTTAGAGACCAAAGTGTTGGAAAAGAAACTCATGAACTCATAATTACAATTCAAAATAAGCTATTCACTATTGGAGCTCTACTTGCCAATCAAGATGACAACAACAAAATGAAGTTGCCACTTATAGAAGAAAAAGATGTAACTCAACTTGAAAATGAAATCGATAAAATGAATGAATCATTACCAGAAATGCGATCCTTCATTTTACCAGGCGGTCATACAACAGTATCTTTTTGCCACATTGCTCGATGTGTATGCAGACGTGCAGAACGCTTAACTATTCAAATTGATGAAGACGTATTACAAGTTGAAATAATTTTAAAATACCTTAACCGACTCTCTGACTACCTATTTATTTTAAGCAGGCATCTATCTAAAAATCTTGATGCAACAGAAATCCCTTGGATTTCAGCTAAGTAAAAAAACCCTTGCCTATTTCACTAAAAAATTTACTTTTGCAAAAATTTTAATTATGTATTGGACTTTAGAATTAGCCTCAAAACTGGAAGACGCGCCTTGGCCAGCGAACAAAGATGAGTTAATTGATTTTGCTATTCGCTCTGGTGCACCAATGGAAGTTGTAGAAAACCTACAAGAACTTGAAGACGACGGTGAAATGTTTGATTCAATAGAAGATATTTGGCCAGACTACCCAGATAAAGACGACTTCTTCTTTAATGAAGATGAGTACTAACATTTTCTAGCCGCTACAAGCGGCTTTTTTTATGCTATTAAGCAAGCAATCCCTCAAAAAAAAGTAAATTTGTCGATTGTAACACATCTTAATTTTAAGTAATGGGAATATTTGATTTTGCTACTAAGGTTTTTGGAAACAAATACGATAAAGATTTAAAAGAAATCAATCCCATTATTGAAAAAATCAAAAGTGTATACCCTTCAATACAATCTTTAAGTAATGATGAACTTAGATCCAAAACCGCTAGTTTCAAACAACAAATTGAAGAGGCTACTAAAGACACTTATAAAGAAATTGATACCCTTAAAGAAAAAGCCGAGAGTACAGATATAGAGCTTCAACAAAAAGAATCAATATACGCTGATATTGATACTCTAGAAAAGAATGTTGTTGAAAAAACAGATGAAGTTCTTGAACAAATTCTTCCTGAAGCCTTCGCTGTTGTAAAAGAAACTGCTCTACGATTTTCTAATGGAAATATAGAAGTTACTGCAAGTGATTTTGACAAAGACCTCGCTGCTATTTATGGTAATGTTGAAATAAAGAGCGAAAAAGCTATTTTTCATAACAAATGGATAGCCGCAGGAAATGAAATCATTTGGGATATGGTTCATTACGATGTGCAACTAATTGGTGGCTATGTACTCCACTCAGGCAAAATTGCAGAGATGCAAACTGGTGAGGGAAAAACACTATCGGCAACTCTACCCGTTTATTTAAATGCACTGTCTGGCAAAGGCGTTCACCTTGTAACAGTAAATGATTACTTAGCCAAAAGAGACTGCGAGTGGATGGGACCTTTATACCAATTTCATGGATTATCCATTGACTGTGTAGATAGGCATCTACCAAATTCAGAAGACAGAAGAAATGCATATTTAGCTGATATTACCTACGGCACAAATAACGAGTTTGGTTTCGATTATCTTAGAGATAATATGGCTAGACGTCCACAAGATTTGGTTCAACGTCCACACAATTACGCAATTGTAGATGAGGTCGATTCAGTTCTAATTGATGATGCCAGAACACCACTCATAATTTCTGGTCCAACACCAACTGGCGACAAGCATGAATTTAACGAACTAAAGCATAAAATAAGTGCTTTGGTTGACACTCAAAAGAAATTTATAAATACTGTTTTAGCAGATGCTAAAAAGCTCATAAAACAAGGCGACAACAAAGAAGGTGGCTTTAAATTATTAAGAGCATACAGAGCGTTGCCTAAAAATAAAGCATTAATAAAATTCCTTAGTGAAGATGGTGTAAGAGCACTCCTTCAAAAAACAGAGAATTTTTACATGCAAGACCAAGGCAAAGAAATGCCAATAGTCGATGAAGATTTATTCTTCGTTATCGATGAACAGCATAATTCTATCGAACTTACCGACAAAGGTATTGACCTAATTACAAGCAGTACTGACGACAGCAACTTCTTTATTATGCCTGATGTAGGCTCAGAAATTGCCGAACTCGAGAAAGCAGAATTAAACGATAAAGATAAGCTCATCAAAAAAGAAGCTTTGATGAGAGATTACTCAATAAAAAGTGAAAGAATACATTCTGTCAATCAGTTATTGAAAGCCTATACCTTATTCGAAAAGGACGTTGAATATGTATTGATGGACAATAAGGTTAAGATTGTTGACGAACAAACTGGTCGTATCATGGACGGCAGACGTTATTCTGACGGACTCCATCAAGCTATTGAAGCAAAAGAAAATGTGAAGATTGAAGCTGCTACGCAAACGTTTGCTACCATTACACTTCAGAATTATTTTAGAATGTACAACAAGCTTTCTGGTATGACTGGAACTGCAGAAACTGAAGCTGGTGAATTTTGGGACATCTACGAATTGGATGTTGTGGTTATTCCAACAAATAGATCCATGCAACGAGACGATAAAGAAGACAAAGTTTATAAAACTGGTCGCGAAAAATATAATGCGGTAATTGATGAAATTGCTGAAATCAGCTCACAAGGACGTCCTATACTAGTGGGCACGACTTCTGTTGAGATTTCTGAACTATTGAGCCGATTGCTCACCATGAAAAACATCAAACATAATGTCCTTAATGCTAAACTTCACCAAAAAGAAGCCGACATTGTAGCAGAAGCTGGAAAAGCTGGAAACGTTACTATCGCCACAAATATGGCAGGTCGTGGAACAGATATTAAACTAAGTGATGAGGTAAAGGAAAATGGTGGTTTAGCAATTATTGGTACAGAACGTCACGATTCAAGACGTGTAGACCGACAGCTTAGAGGACGTGCCGGTCGACAAGGTGATCCAGGTTCATCGCAATTTTTCGTTTCCTTAGAAGACAACTTAATGCGACTATTTGGCTCGGATAGAATTGCCAAAATGATGGACCGTATGGGCTTAGAAGAAGGTGAGGTTATTCAGCATTCAATGATTACCAAATCCATCGAAAGAGCACAGAAAAAAGTTGAAGAAAACAACTTCGGAATTCGTAAACGATTACTAGAGTATGATGACGTAATGAACGCCCAACGTACAGTAATTTATAAAAAGAGAAAACACGCCTTATTTGGAGATCGACTAGCTGTTGATATTGACAATATGATATACGATACTTGTGAAAGTATCGCTAACGAATACCAAGCTTTGCAAGACTTTGACGGCTTCAAATTAGAGCTCATTCGATTCCTAAGTATTGAGTGTCCAGTTAATGAAGAAGATTTCAAGCAATTGAATACAGACCAATTAACTGAAAAAATATACCAATCATCTATTGAGAATTATAAAGTCAAAAACTCAGTAATTGGTAAAAAGACTTTCCCAGTAATAAAGGATGTTTTTGAAAAGCAATCGGCAACCTATGAAAATATTGTAATTCCATTTACTGACGGACTAAAAACACTACAGGTTGTCACTAATCTAAAAGAAGCCTACGAAACTGAAGGTGGAAACATTCCATTATCGATTGAAAAAGGCGTAACTCTTGCCATTATAGATAGTTCATGGAAAGAAAACTTAAGAGAATTAGATGACCTAAAACAATCCGTTC
This sequence comes from Flavobacteriales bacterium, assembly GCA_002862585.1. Classification (GTDB taxonomy): domain Bacteria; phylum Bacteroidota; class Bacteroidia; order Flavobacteriales; family UBA7312. The sequence goes on from PKDP01000008.1 coordinate 11,732, forward strand.
AGAATGCCACCTATGAGCAAAAAGACCCCTTACTTATTTATAAGTTTGAGTCCTTTAACCTCTTTAAGCAAATGATGGAACAGGTAAATAAAGATATCGTTTCTTTCTTGACAAAAGCTAATCTACCAGAGCAAACCTCTGTAAAACAAGAGCAACAACAAACTCAAGAAAAACTTCAAACCGGAAGACAAGATATTGGAGGGGACTCAAATCAAGGCTCTAAGCCTAAGCCAAAAGTACAGCCTGTTAGAGTAGAGCAGAAAGTAGGAAGGAACGAACCTTGTCCGTGCGGAAGCGGAAAAAAATTCAAACAATGTCACGGAAAGCAACTAAGCCATTAGCTTTTTCCATTTGAAGTAACCTACAAAAGACATGATGAAATACACCAAGATAAGGCCAGCATAAATGTCTAGTCCTTTATCGAAATAAAGCCCAATAGTAAGCCCATTGATAACTATCCAATATTTCCATGAAGATAAGACCT
>PKDP01000158.1 GCA_002862585.1 Flavobacteriales bacterium
TCTGAAGTTAGAGTTGGTAGATTAAATGGAGAATTAATTGCTAACCCAACACCTGCACAATTAGAAGAATCTGATATTGATATGGTTATTGGAGCATCTGCTGAAAGTGTTGCAATGGTAGAAGGTGAAATGGATGAAATTTCTGAAGGTGAAATGGTTGAGGCTATTAAATTTGCTCACGATGAAATCAAAAACCATTGTGCTGTTCAATTAGAGCTAACCAAAGCCTTAGGTAAAGAAGTAAAAAGAGAATACTCTCATGAGAATCACGACAAAGAACTTGAGAACAATGTAATGTCTTTTTGTTACGATAAATTTTACGCTCTTGCAAAACAAGCTTCTGACAAACACAGTAGAAGCGAGAAATTTAAAGCCGTAAAGGACGCTTTTAAAGAAACACTTTCTGAAGAAGAATTATCTGAAAAAAGTTTCATGTTAGGAGGATACTTCAAAAAAACAGAAAAGAAAGCAGTTAGAGATATGGTACTAAATGAAAATGTTCGTTTAGATGGCCGTACTCCTTCTGACATTCGCCAAATTTGGTGTGAAGTTGATTATCTTCCTAGCCCACACGGTTCAGCATTATTTACTAGAGGAGAAACTCAATCTCTTACAACAGTAACATTGGGCACAAAAATGGATGAAAATAGAATTGATGGCGTTACTATGGTAGGCTCTGAAAGGTTCTATTTGCACTACAACTTCCCTCCTTTCTCAACTGGAGAAGCAAGACCAATTAGAGGAGTAAGTAGAAGAGAAATCGGACACGGTAACTTGGCTCAAAGAGCCTTATCTAGAATGATTGAGGAAGACAATCCGTACACAGTAAGAGTTGTTTCTGATATTCTTGAGTCTAACGGTTCATCCTCAATGGCTACAGTATGTGCAGGAACAATGGCTTTAATGGATGCTGGTGTTAAATTAACAAAACCTGTTTCAGGAATTGCAATGGGACTTATTACTGATGGCACAAACTTTGCTGTACTTTCAGATATATTAGGAGATGAAGATTTCCTAGGAGATATGGACTTTAAAGTATGTGGTACTAAAGACGGTATTACCGCTTGCCAGATGGATATCAAAATTGAAGGTTTATCTTATGAAATTCTTACCAAAGCACTTGAGCAATCACATGCTGGAAGAATGCATATTTTAGGTAAATTAACGGATACTATTTCTAAGCCTAGGGAGCAACTCAAGCCACATGTACCAAAAATACACGTGATGTATATTCCAAAAGAAACGATTGGTGCTGTTATTGGACCTGGTGGTAAAATCATTCAGCAGTTACAAGCTGATACAGATACAACTATTACTATCGAAGAAATTGACAATCAGGGAAAAGTTGAAATTTTAGGAACAGGACAGGAGTTACTTGACAACGCTATTTCTGAAATAAAAGCATTAACCTTTACTCCAGAAGTTGGAGATGTATTTACTGGAACAGTACGTTCAATTATGCCTTATGGTGCATTTGTAAATATTGGTAAAGGAACCGATGGTTTACTTCATATCTCTGAAATTAACTGGGAAAGAGTAGAAAACGTTGAAGAGGTGCTTAAAGAAGGTGATAAAGTTGAAGTTAAATTAACTGAAATTGACCCGAAATCTGGAAAGCTTCGTCTATCAAGAAAAGTTCTTTTACCAAAACCAGAAAAAAATTAGTAATTAATTGAAACCTTTTCTTTAGTGTGCTCGTATACTAGATATTAATGCACTAAACTATAAATAACACAGATGAGACAACTAAAAATTACCAAACAGGTTACCAATAGAGAAACAGCTTCTCTTGATAAATATTTACAAGAAATTGGTCGAGTTGACTTAATCACTGCGGAGGAAGAGGTAGAACTAGCACAACGAATTAAAGCAGGTGATGAAACCGCTTTAGAAAAGCTTACAAAAGCTAACTTAAGATTCGTTGTATCTGTTGCGAAACAATACCAAAATCAAGGTTTATCATTACCTGACTTAATTAACGAAGGAAATTTAGGTCTCATAAAAGCGGCTCGTCGTTTTGACGAAACTCGTGGATTTAAATTTATCTCTTACGCCGTATGGTGGATTCGTCAATCTATATTACAAGCTCTAGCTGAACAGTCGAGAATTGTTCGTTTACCTCTAAATAAGATTGGTTCAATCAACAAAATCAATAAGGCATACGCTCTTTTAGAACAACGTCTTGAAAGACCTCCAACCGCTGAAGAAGTGGCTAAAGAGCTAGACTTATCTGAAGAGGAAGTTAAACAGGCTATGAAAAACTCTGGACGTCACGTATCTATGGATGCTCCACTTGTTGAAGGTGAAGACAGTAACATGTACAATGTGATTGGAAGTGAAGACAGTCCTAACCCTGATGAAGGACTGATTGTTGACTCTTTACGTCAAGAAATTGGTCGCGCATTAGCTACACTAACTCCTAGAGAAGGTGAAGTTATTAAGGCTTATTTTGGGTTGAACGGAACTCATGCTATGACTCTTGAAGAAATTGGTGAGGCATTTGACCTAACTAGAGAAAGAGTTCGTCAGATTAAGGAAAAAGCAGTAAGGCGATTAAAACATACTTCTAGGAGTAAGATTTTAAAAACCTACTTAGGATAATTTAAAGAGAGCTTCGGCTCTCTTTTTTTTTAACTTTGCCAGAAATTAATATATCATTTATGTCACATTTAATAGCACCCTCCATATTAGCCGCCGATTTTGCTAACCTTCAAAAGGATTGTGAAATGGTCAACGATAGTCAAGCTGATTGGTTTCATATTGACGTTATGGATGGTGTTTTTGTTCCGAATATCTCTTTTGGTATGCCAGTGATAAAGGCTATTAAAAAACATGCCAAAAAAACTATGGATGTCCATTTGATGATTGTGGATCCAGATAGATATATCAAAACATTCAAAGAAGTAGGTGCTGATATTCTTACTGTGCATTATGAAGCATGCACGCATCTACACATAACGCTTCAAGCTATAAAAGCAGAAGGCATGCAAGCTGGTGTTGCACTGAATCCTCATACTTCGGTAGATTTACTAAAAGATACCATTAAAGATATAGACCTCGTCTGTATTATGTCTGTAAATCCAGGCTTTGGTGGGCAGTCATTCATAGAAAACACCTATGACAAAGTGAGGGAATTAAAAAGCCTTATTGAAAGTAAAGGAGCAGACACTAAAATTGAAATTGATGGCGGCGTAAATTCACAAAATGCTCCAAAACTCATTGAAGCAGGAGCAGATGTTTTAGTGGCAGGTAGTTTTGTATTCCGTTCAGAAAATCCAATGGATACTATTATCGGTTTAAAAAACTGCTATTTTCCATTAAGATAATCTCTTAAATACTCATAATGAGTATTTAAATCGCCATTTTTACAGATCGTTGCTCTACCAATTATTTGTTCAGGGTCGTCACCTATTAGGCATGGAAAAACATGTTTCATTAATTCATTTCCAAAATCTTCAGAAGCATCTTTAGGTAATTCACAAGGTAAATTATCCACTGCCATTACGGATATTATATCCTCTTTATCAAAGTCATCTTCAGATTCTGTAGCTGGATTATACCCATAAATAGGATTCTCAATAGTTGAAGGTCTAATTGTAGAAGCTACTGGACCATCTATATCGCATGAAATATCAGCAACAGTACGAATTTTAAAATCTGCTGATTTAACATCTTCTCTTGTAAATAAGTATGGAGAACCAGCTCCGTAATAATGTCCTGCAATAAAGACATCCGCACAAGAGGCATAGTCCATAAAGGTAGATTCAAATAACTCAGGTTTTTTGAAGAATTCGTCAGCTGTAAACTCTAAACCATCTATTCTAGCGTTATAATCTGGAAAATCAACATGTACGTAAACAGGCTCATCAAAGGTTTTAGTCTTAAAATCTTCTTTACTGACTTCCTTAACACCTAAAATATGAATAACTTCTAATGCCCCCTTACCCACTCTACCTTTTCCAGAAACAATGATTTTTATATTGGGTAAATCTACTTTTTTGAGTTCTTTTTCGAGCTCCTTTCTATCTTCACATAAATTAGCAGCTTTCAACTCAAAGCGTTTAGTTCGCTTGCCATAAGCTAAAAATCCATTGTAGCAACCCACTACACCAGCGTATCTGCCAAAACCAATAATTCGACTTCCATTAGCATGCTTTAAAGTTTCATAATCGACCATAGTGATATTTTTCTCAACCATTTTTTGAAGCAGCTCCCTATTATAAGGTTGCTCCTTAATAGTATGTGAAAAATAAAAGTAGGTTTTATCTGAAAGTAAATCAGATTTTGGAACTTCCTTTACGCCAAGTAAGACATCACAATTGGAAACATCATCAACAAGAGTAATTCCTAAGTTTGAGTACTCTTCATCAGAAAAACATCGAATGGGGCTTCTCTGAACCACAAAATTAATGGATGGATATTGGGAAATAAAATCGGCACATTGTTGTGGACTTAATGGTACTCTCTTGTCTGGTGGCGTCTTACCTTCTTTTAAAATTCCTATGGATTGCATAGGTCAAAGTTAAATCAAAAAAATTGATGAGTAAGTTGAATATTAAATTAAATTCTACTCAAAAGCCTCTCGATTTGCAGACACTTTATTTAATATTCGTTCTAATAACTGAAGTATCGCAACTTGATTTTCATTGGTTGCAGCAGCATTAGAATTCGTAACATTAGTATTATCAGTAATATTAGGTTTTATAACAGAAATTACTTCATTAATACTTTAATATTTCTGAAGTAATTTTTTAGTAAGAAAAAGCATTTCTATCTGTCTTTCCTCACTTGCATTCAAATTAATGTCTGTTAGAATAAAGTTTAAATCATCCTCAGGAAATATTTTCTGAAAACTCTAATCCTTTTTCATCATAAATTGAAAACGTATTGAAACTAGCGTATTTCGTAAGGGATTAGCATATTCAGCATCTGAACCAGGTAACTCTTGACCAGCATCTTTGTTTAGTAAAACAGCCTGATAAGATATTCCTTGGTTTTGAGAATAAACCTCAGAAACACACAACACAACTACTAATGTTAAAAATATAAGCTTTTTCATCCATCACATTTCTAGACGCATTCAACAATTTACTGCAAGTAAAAATGTTTAAAAGAAAGGTGTAAAGTCTGTAATTAAAAAATAGCTTGTCAATCAAAAACATCTTTTTATCCTCAAAAAAACAACCTTAGTCTAATATTTTTACTAGATGCGTCAGATTTATCAGCCAAAAGAAATAGCTGAAAAGCTTGTGTGTAGGAAGGCTAAGTTAATACAAAAGTGTAGTTTTGCATCTGATTACGTTCTTTTTTTATTGGGGCTGACTGGTTTTGACTACAAGTTTGAAGTTAACCGTAAGCATGTCGAGCATTGTTTGTTGGCTCGTAAATATCAATGTACACACTTTTAAATGGCGAGTATAACTACGCTATGGCTGCCTAATTATAGTAATTAGGACGCCTTTGCTTCCGAATGAAAGAGGGCTCGAAGCTTTCGTTCTTATGAAGCATCATAAAAAGATTGAGCTAGTTTTTTAGGGCTTCGACTAAAAAGCGAAACTAAAGAAGATAAGGTTGGAGTATGGTTGTGTTTTTCCTTACCCTTCCCGACAATTAAAAAGCAATACACATGTAGAAAGCGCTTAAGTTCCTTGTTTGGACGCGGGTTCGATTCCCGCCAGCTCCACTAATACACTCATTTACCTTTTTTTTCATTGAATGAAAAAGCCTTTACCTCAAAAAATATGTTTAGTCTGCCAAAAACCATATGATTGGCGTAAAAAATGGGAAAAGAATTGGAATGAAGTTAAATACTGTAGTGAAAGGTGCAGACGAAATAAAAATAATTCTACAGCTAAATTGTTATCTTAGTTTAGCTGTTTTTCCAATACACTTACTAGCTCTTCTTTAGAAAGTAAACCTGTATTTCGCCAAATTTCCATACCATCTTGAAACAGTACAAGAGTCGGCACAGCTACTATTTTATAATGGTCAGCTAATTCTTCACTCTTATCAAGATTAACTCTTGAAATAGACACTTTATTTTCATAGTCTTTCTCTAGTGTATCAATCATAGGTGCCATTTTGCGACAGGGTGCACACCAAAGCGTATGAAAATCTACTAAAACTATATTGTTTTCTGATAAAACAGTATTAAAATCAAAAATAAAAAACTCTTGGATGTTAGATTCTTGTGTGTCGTCAAATGAAGTTAATGAATAGCCCGCTCTTTTCCATGCCATAATACCACCTTGAAGATTTATGACTTTAGACTGTCCGGCCTCAACTAATAGTTGAGCCGCTTTAGAGCTTCTACCTCCACTTTTACAATAAACATAGACTGTTTTATCATTTTGGATTTTAGCAATCTTATCTTTAATATTTTTGTCATAAAAGTCTATGGTACTGGCATTTTCTATTTGACCAGTCGAGACCTCATTGGGTGTACGAACATCTAAAATTATACCAGCATTTTGTTCAATTTCAGCTTTAAAATCTTTAGGTTTTAAATTTGAATACGTCTGTGAATTGCTAGAATAAGAGAATAATACAATAAGAAATGATAGGAAGGTAAATCGTTTCATTTTAAAAAGTTGACAGTAAATTGATTAAACATCTGATGTTGGTCAATATTGACAATATGTCCTGATTTTTTAATCTTTTTGAGAATACAATTCGATTTATTTTTAACAAATTCTTCAATTTGATTGACAAAAAGATAATCTTCATATCCAGAAATAAATAGAATAGGTCTGTTAATTTCTATGTGTGGAATGGTGTCTATAGTTCGTTTAATATCTGGAAGTAATTTCAGCCATTTTTTGAAGGCGTTGGCCTTAATTTTTTTGGCTTCATTAATAAATATCTGTCTAGACTTCTGATGCCCTTTCCTTGGCATTATGATCCATGCAAATAATCTATACAACACGATATTAGGAATAACACCTTTGATAATCTGTACAGTTCGTAATAAGAATAAAGTTCTGAAACTAAAGCTTGTAATCGCTCCACTCAACACTATTTTATCAACTAAATCTGGGTATTTTTCCGATATTTTGGTAATAATAACTGAACCTAAAGAGACACCAATAAAGTGAGATTTATTTATGCCCAAATGTTCGTTTACCTCTATAATTTCTTCTACAACTAAGTCTAATGAATATTCATCCTTTATGGTAAGCTGATTGGACATTCCGTGTCCACGAAGATCAATGAGTAGTAAGTTAAAATGGTTTTTTAAAAACTTTACTTGCTTATGCCAAATGGTACTACTCCCACCCGCTCCATGAATGAAGGTCACCCAATCGGCATCGTCACTTTTTATAAAACTCTTAAATTTTAGCACTTGTTTGATTATCAATTATCTACAAAAATAATCTTCTTTTTATAACAACCGTCATCGTAAAAGTAAATGTATGTTTTTTTTAAATGAGGATTTAGGTTTGTTTTTATTAAAACTATTTGATAAATAAGTGATTAATGATAATGACTTATCACATTATTACTATACCTAATTAAGAAAATCTGACATTTTGACCTTATTTAGTGGATTGGCATAACTTTTGCCAATTACAATAAATAGAAATAGTATTAGTTATGAAAGCTCCAAAAAAAACACCTCTACTAAGTCAATTTGAAATTGAAAAGTTATGCCATTTGCTACAATGCGATAAAGACGAATTATTCGATTTCGAAAAATTAGCTTACGAAATTTCTGAAGAATCAGATTCCACCTATGATGCAGTAATGAAACTTCTCCAAAAAGGACATAATGTTCGTGAGGCTACTTTAATTGCATTATTTATTGGACGAACTAAAGGGTATTTACAAGCAGAATCTGATATGGAAGAAGAAATTAAAGACAAACTCTACAAGGCATTTAGAGGGAACCGTGAAGAATAAGCTATTAAAAATGACTTCATTTATCAGTTAAGTATATAAATTAACTTACTTTTGTATAACTGTTTTATTAATAAGTTATACAAAATGCATATTGACTTAACCTCCATATACGACAAAATAGTGGCTATAGAGCCAGTCTCTTACTCTAAAAACAGAAACTACATTGACGGTGCAGTCAGTAAATTATCACCCTACATTTCTAGAGGTGTAATTTCTACCAAAGAAATTCTAAACTCTTTACTTGAGCGTGGTTTTAATCCAAATAAAATAGAGAAATTTATTCAAGAATTAGCCTGGAGAGATTATTGGCAACAGATTTGGATAGAAAAACAAGATCTTATCAATAGCGATTTGAAAAATAATCAACTTAAGGTCGATAACCACCAAATTCCAAAAGCTATAGTTGAAGGCAATTGTTCTATTAAAGCGATTGACAATGCTATTAAAGAGTTTTACGATACTGGTTATATTCACAACCATGTCCGCATGTATATTGCAGCTATTAGTTGCAATAACGCTAAATCACATTGGAAAGCTCCTGCTCAATGGATGTACTATCATTTATTAGATGGCGATTGGGCTAGTAATGCTTTAAGCTGGCAGTGGGTATGCGGTGCAAATAGTAATAAGCTCTATTTTGCAAATCAAGATAATATTAACAAATACTGCTATACTCAACAGAAGAATACTTTTCTGGATGTCGATTATTCAGAATTCTATTCAATGGGCATTCCTTCTGAGCTTAAAGAAACGGTAGACTTAAAACTTACAACTCCACTACCCAAAACGGATAATAGTTTAAAGATTGATACCGAACTCCCAACCCTTATTTATAATTACTATAATCTTGACCCTAAATGGAGAACTGAGAAGAAGGCTAACAGAATACTACTCATAGAGCCGAGTGTGTTTGAAAACTACCCTATTTCCAAAAAGTCAATGGACTTCATGCTCAATCTTTCTAAAAACATTGATGACATTCAACTGTTTGTAGGCTCTTTTGAAGGGCTTAAAGTACTTACTGAAGTTAGTCCAATATATTTTAAAGAACATCCCTTAAATACACACTACAAAGGCATTGAAGACCAAAGAGACTGGATGTTTACAGTAAAGGGTTATTACCCTTCTTTTTTTAAATTTTGGAATAAGTGTAAAAAAGAACTTAAAACAGCATAGATCATGAAAACAGTCAATATCATATTTCCAAATCAATTATTTGAAGTTAGTCCATTACCATTAGAACAGTCTATTTCTTATCTCATCGAAGATGATTTGTTTTTCAAACAATACAATTTTCATAAACAAAAATTGGTATTGCATCGATCAAGCATGAAGTTTTATGAATCGTATTTGAATAGTAAAAACCAACCAACAGTATATGTTGACTGTAATGATAGTTTAGCAACTATTGACAGTCTATTTAATCACTTCAAAAATGAAGGAATTGAATGTATTCATTTCATTGACCCTGTCGATAACTATATGTCTAAAAAAATCGAGAAAAATGCTTCTAAATATTGTCTAGGTTTAAAAAAGTACAACAATCCAAATTTCTTGACTAAAGAGGAGGAATTAGGCACTTTTTTTAAAGCTAATAAGAAAAAGTTTTTTCAAACTTCATTCTATATAAATCAGCGAAAGAAATTCAAAATTTTAATTAACGAAAACGAAACTCCTATCGGTGGAAAGTGGAGTTTTGATACAGAAAATAGAAGAAAATACCCAAAAGGAAAAATACCTCCTCTAATTAAAGCTCTTGAAAGTGATGCTTTTCATGATGAAGCTATTCAGTACGTCAATAAAAATTTCTCAGATAATATTGGAGAATTAAGTTACACGCCAATTTACCCCACTAATTTTGAGTCTTCAAAAAAATGGTTTGACGACTTTTTACAGAATAGATTTTATGATTTTGGAATCTATGAAGATGCCATAGTTAAAGAAGAATCTTTTTTAAATCATAGTGTAATTACACCTATGATGAATATAGGTCTACTAACACCTGATTACATCATAAAAACAACACTGAATTTTGACGATAAAAATGATATTCCTTTAAATTCAATCGAAGGTTTTGTACGACAAATTATAGGCTGGAGAGAATTCATAAGAGGTATATATATTGTAAAGGGTTCTCAAGAAAGAACCACTAATTTTTTCAACTTCAAACGAAAAATACCAGCCTCCTTTTATGATGGCACCACTGGTATTGAACCCATTGACAACACCATAAAAAAAATTCTAAAAACAGCCTATTCTCACCATATTGAACGGCTTATGATTTTAGGCAACTTTATGCTACTTTGCGAGTTTGATCCAGATGAAGTATACCAATGGTTTATGGAAGTGTTTATTGATTCATACGACTGGGTTATGGTACCAAATGTATATGGTATGAGTCAATTTTCTGATGGCGGTCTGATGTCAACAAAACCCTATTTCAGCAGCAGTAACTACATCAAAAAAATGAGTGATTATAAAAAATCAAATTGGGAGGAAACATGGGATGCTTTATACTGGCGATTTATTCACGAATATGAAGATGTATTCAAAAATAATATAAGAATGAAGTTCATGGTTAATATGTACCACAACATGAGTGATGAGAAGAAACAAAACATCAAAACCATTTCAGAATCTTACCTCAACTCTTTGGATTAAATTAGTACATTTGAGGTGTAAAAACCACCTCGATGAGCGTCTTTTTAGCAGCATTTACCATTTTCCTTTTACGTTTGTGTGACCAAAGTCTTGGGACTGTTAGGGCTTTATTAATAGCTAAGAACAAACCTTTATATGCTGGCTTAGTCGGCTTGGTAGAATCCGTTATTTGGATTTTGGCCGTATCAAAAGTAATTCAAGATATAGATGATTCATTCCTAATTGCAGGCTATGCGCTAGGTTTTGCCGCTGGTACAATTTTAGGTTCTTATATTGAAGGTTTTCTCGGTTTCGGTGATGTAGTAGTAAGAGTATTCACTTCCATTGATTCCCCAAATGTTGCTGAACCTCTTAGAAAAGAAGGTTTTGGAGTGACCGTAATTGACGGTGAAGGCATTAAAGGTTCTGTAAGAATTTACTGGTGTATAATTCCAAAAAGAAAACTCAAAATGGTAATGCGGATAATTGAAGAAACTGTACCTAATTCTTATGTTACCACAGAGTTTGCAAACCCTATGTCGCTTAAAAAGTAAGTCATTAATCCACTACAATAAACTTACCGGAAGATACTACATTTATCCCATCTATTACAGAGTAAAAATACACTCCAGAAGATAAAACATCTCTTTCAAATGAGATTTGACCTCTGTTTACAAAATAATCCAAACTGACTTTTTTACCTTCCGTATTTACCACATCTAAAGTGTAATCTTGGAAAGAATCATCAAAATGAGGAAAATATATACTTGAGGATTGACTTAAGGGATTTGGAGCTACATAGGAATTAAATAATTCAGTTGAACTGTATTCAGAAACTCCAGAGACCGTTAGCAATGGATCATTACTTAAAATACTATCAATATTAATCAGCTCATCACCCTCTTGATATTGTAAAAATTGAAAGCTATCAAATAGCATTTCATCATTTGAATTAGGCCCAACAGAAATAAGTTGAGGTGGATTGAAAGGATTATGGTGATTTCCTACAGTATTGTCGTATGTGTGCTCAGAATAAAGAGTATATCCGGCAGGAATTTTCACCAAATTTTTAAAGTAATAATACTCTTGATGATTAAAGTCCCAACGGTTTATTTTAATAAGAGGTAAAGTGTCCTCTCCTTCATAAGCATAATTTAATATTTCTGTACAAATTTTATGAGAATGCGGCAAAGCATTATATACAGAAAAATCAAATTCTACTGGCTCTGACTCTGTACTAATAGTTTTTGCTTCATTAGGTAAAATATAAAAGTCATCCTCCCAGTATTGAAGGGGTGTTTGTGAGAATACTTCCCTAACTCCTATCTCATCTTCCGGATAGAAGAACAACCTAACTTGAATATTTACATCCATTCCGTAGCTAGCTCCCGTAGATACATAGTTTGGTGTATGAACTTGAAAGATTAAGTCTGCTTGGGCAGGTAGTGATATTCCCATTTTTATTTCTGATGAATTAGGGAAAATAATAGGGTTTCCCCCTGGTGTATAAATTCCGACATAAATATCCCCTTCAATATTAGCACTTAGTCCAGACAAATCTTCTGATACTATACCTGCATTGTCAGCATTAAATACAATATGATGTGTAAGCTCAGGGTTTTCTGGCACTATCTCTATGGCTCTTAAATACCTTTGCG
>PKDP01000004.1 GCA_002862585.1 Flavobacteriales bacterium
AAACATATCACCTCGACCCATCAAAAGCCAAGACGCAGAAATCTTAGAAAATCGTTTTAAAATTTTCTGTAAAACGTCAATACTTGGCTTATTTCTTCCAGACAAAATATGCGAAATAGTTGACCTATTAACGTCTATTTCTTGTGCAAATGCGTTGGGGCTTAAGCCATATTTTTCAATGATATTTTGGATACGTTTCTCCATATTTTACAGTGTTACAAATGTAAACATAATTTTTAATTCTAGATACTTTATTTGTCTTAAACTAATGAAAATAAGGTTGTTTTATGGCTAATATACCTATTTATACAACTTAGATGATAAATGTAACTTGCTGATAAATAATGATTTATAGAAATTTAATTTATTTTGTTGATTATTGTAACATTTTCAGCTCTATTTTGCTGATTTTTATGTTTACATAAGTGAATTAAGAAGATATAATTTTGGAAATTATGGAAGTATGATAAACAAAATTATACATCTATTTTTAAGTAATTACACCCCTACTCTATTGATTATGATTTTGCTTATTTTTGCTTTATGCAAGCACCCAAACTTCCAAGCTTTTTTAAAACCGCTAGACACCGACAGTTTGATTACAAGTCAAGGTACTATGATGCTCTAAAGGAAGATTTAGAAAAAAGAGTGAAATCTGCCGAAAATGGAAATTCAAATTTGGACTTTTCAAAAAATTGGCAACAGAGTAAACGGTCTAAAGAAATTAACTATTCAAATAAAAGGATAATTCTTATCGTTTTCATTTTACTATTATTTAGCTTTGCTTTACTGAAATTTTAATATGTCCGATATCATTCAACTTTTACCTGAGCATGTAGCAAACCAAATTGCTGCCGGCGAAGTTATTCAACGCCCCTCTTCTGCAGTAAAGGAATTATTAGAGAACGCCATAGATTCTGGCGCTTCTGATATAAAACTTATTGTTAAAGATGCTGGACGAACATTAATTCAGGTTATTGATAACGGTTGCGGTATGAGTGAAACGGATGCAAGAATGTGCTTTGAAAGACATTCCACTTCAAAAATCAGAGAGGCTAATGATATCCATAGTATTCGTACAATGGGTTTCCGCGGTGAAGCTATGGCATCTATGGTTGCAATTGCTCATGTAGAATTAAAATCAAAACTTCACGATGTTGAGCTAGGCACTAAAATTATAATTGAAGGAAGCGAACTTATTTCTCAAGAAAATTGCACCTCTAATAATGGTACATCCATCTCTATAAAGAACTTATTTTTTAACGTTCCAGCTAGAAGAAAATTTTTGAAATCCGATAATGTAGAACTCAAGCATATTTTCGATGAATTTTACAGGGTGGCATTAGCAAATGAAGACTGTTCTTTTTCATTTTATCAAAACGATAAAGAAGTATTGAACCTTCCTAAATCTACTGTCAAACAACGAGTAGTAGGAATTTTTGGGGCTAAATACAACGAAAAGCTGGTTCCTGTTTCTGAGGAAACTACTTTAATCACTATCTCAGGTTTTATTGGAAAGCCTGAATTTTCTAAGAAAACTAGAGGTGAGCAGTATTTTTTCGTAAATAATAGATTTATAAAAAGCCCCTATTTACACCACGCTGTTAATAATGCCTTTAAAGATTTAATTTCTGATGGCAATCATCCATCTTACTTTTTGTTTTTTGATATCGACCCTAAGTTTATTGATGTTAATATTCATCCAACCAAAACTGAAATTAAATTTGAAGATGAGAAATCCATTTATGCCATTATTCGCTCATGTGTAAAACGAGCACTAGGAATACATAATATCGTGCCTACTTTAGATTTTGACAAAGATCCTGCTTTCAGTAATATTCCTAAATCTAGCAATGAAGTACGCCAACCAACTATAAAAGTTGATTCCTCATATAATCCTTTTCAAGAAAAAGAACCAAAAGTCAGTAGCTACTCACCTAGCCCAAAGGTGAAAACTGACAATTGGGAAAAACTCTTCGAAGATTTGCCAGTTCCTGAAAGTCAACCACAGCAAACAGAAACAATAAGCAAGAGCTGGAGTGAAGATTCTGAAACTACAGAGTCTGCAATTTTTCAATTGAACAACGAATACATTGTTTCTAGAATAAAATCTGGAATGATGATTATTCATCAGCAAAGAGCTCATGAACGAATTTTGTATGAGTATTACCTTAATTCTCAAAACGTAGAAGGTCAATCTCAGCAAATGTTATTTCCAAAAACCATAAGTCTAAACCCTTCAGATATTGAATTGGTAAAAGAAATAAGTGATAGGCTTTTCAATTTAGGCTTTAGGTTTGACTACCTTAATAAAAATAGCATTGTGGTTTTGGGTAGTCCATTAGATATAGAAATGGAAAATCTGGAAGGTGTTTTTGAAGAACTAATTGAACAATATAAAACTCAGTCTTCTCTAGAAAAAAGAGATAACTTTGCACTTTCTATGGCTAAGAGCATGTGTATTAATAAAGGGCGAACACTGAGTATTACAGAAATGAACTCTATAATTGATAACCTATTTGCTTGTCAAACACCAAATGCAACCGCCAATAGAAAACCAACACTAATAACTTTAACACTAGAAGAAATAGCAAAAAAGTTTTAAGATGAATATACAACCTGCACGATTTAGTTATTTACCTGAGGTAGTAAAGAATTTCCTCATCATTAACGGTTTATTTTTTCTAGCAAAATATGTGTTAGGCACTAATTTCGGTATAAATCTTGATCAACACTTGGCACTACACTATTGGGAATCGCCAGACTTCAGACCACACCAATTTGTAACGCATTTATTTATGCACGGCAGTTTTTCTCATATACTGTTCAATATGTTTGCCTTGTGGATGTTCGGAAACCAATTGGAAAATATATGGGGAGGCAAGCGTTTTCTAGTGTATTTCATGATTACCGGTTTAGGAGCAGCTGTTTTACATTTGGCTGTTATTCAATTTCAAATATCAGCTCTTGAAGCCCAAATGGCTTTGGAACAAATTAATAGAGTTACATCTAGCGGCTATGATGCTTTACAAAACGGCCAAAACTTTATTGACCCATTAATGGGCAAACTTAATTTACTGTATTACACCCCAACCGTTGGTGCTTCTGGTGCAGTTTTTGGACTACTTCTAGCCTTTGGAATGCTTTTCCCAAACACATTAATTTACCTTTATTTTGCTATTCCTATCAAGGCAAAATACTTTGTGGCTGGTTATGGACTTCTAGAGTTGTGGTTAGGAATACAAAATAGTGCTAGCGATAATGTAGCACATTTTGCTCATTTAGGCGGAATGTTATTCGGCTATTTTCTAATTAAATACTGGAGAAAAAACAGTCAGCATTTTTATTAAAAGATGATTTTAAAAGATTTTAAAACTAGTTTTAAAAACGTTAGTATGTTAAGCCGTTTAATTTATTTAAACGTAGGTATATTTATTGTGCTTGAAGTTCTGAATGTATTCTTCTTTCTGTTCAAAGTGCCTAATTATGAAATCTTAAACTATTTAGGCTTGGCAGCCTCACCATCAGAACTACTTTCTAAACCATGGAGTGCAATAACATATATGTTTGTTCACAATGGATTTATTCATCTGATATTCAATCTATTATGGCTATACTTTGGTGGCTCTATTTTCCTTAGATATCTTTCGAACAAACAAATTGTAAGTACCTACATACTTGGTGGACTTAGTGGTGGACTATTTTATATTGTCGCCTATAACTATTTTCCAGCATTTAGTGCAACTCTAGCAAATTCTATGGCGTTAGGCTCATCGGCTTCGGTATTGGCAATTCTCATTGCTATTGCCACATATGTTCCCAATTATTCTGTAAACCTTACTTTTATAGGTAATGTGAAGTTAAAACACATTGCCATAGTATCCATTATGCTAGACTTAATACTCATTCCCAAAGGAAATGCCGGTGGTCATATAGCACATATTGGTGGAGCATTTTATGGCTTTATATTTAGCCAACAACTGTTAAAAGGAAAAGATATCTCTAGAGGTTTCGATAGATTCATGGACTATGTTACATCCGCATTTAAACCCTTTAAACCATTAAAGACGGCCTACAAAAGACCAAAGACTGATGACCAATGGAGAGAAAATAAATCAACAGAACAAAAACAAATAAATCTTATATTAGATAAAATTGCCAAATCAGGATACGAGAGCCTGAATAAAGAGGAAAAAGACACCCTATTTAAAGCCAGTAAAAAATAAAAACGTGCTAAACACTTTTCTATACATACTCAATATGTTGGTGCTGTTTGCCCTGTTTCTATCTTATTTATCACCTCATGTAAGTCCAGATTCTTTTTTATGGCCCATTGCTTTTACTGGACTCATCTACCCTACACTCTTATTAATTAACTTCTTGTTTTTAGTCTACTGGACTATATGTTTCAAAAGACACGCTTGGGCCAACCTAATAGTAATTCTATTAGGTTATGGTCACATAGAAAAACTAATAAAAGTTCAAGAAAATCAATCGTCAATAGAAAGTAGATTTTCTGTAATGAGTTTCAATGTACGTTTATTCAATGCTTACAATTGGATTGAAGATGACAATATAAAAGATGAAATCATAAACTACTTAAACAATACAAATACAGGAGTCATTTGTTTTCAAGAGTTTTATGCCCCAGATGAATTGCCAAAATTAAATTACCCATTCAGTCATATTGGTATCCAAAGCAATAGAAAAAGCTGGAGGATGGCTACTTACTCTAAATACCCAATACTGAAAAAAGGAACAGTTAGTATAAATGGTGAGTATCAAAATAATGTGTGCATATTCTCAGATATTTTAGTTGACACAGATACTATTCGTATCTACAACGTTCATTTAGCATCTAATTGGTTTCAGAAAGAAGATTATCAATTTTTAGATAAGCCTACAGTAGAAGGAGCCGAAAACATAATTGAACGTCTGAGAGTTTCGTTTTCAAAACGCTCAAAACAAGTAAAGGCCATTAAAAAACATATGAATACTTCAATTTACCCAGTCATTCTCTGTGGAGATTTCAATGACACGCCAAATTCATACGCTTATAAGAAACTCTCAGAAGGTCTGTTAGATAGTTTTGTAGAAGGCGGTAAAGGGTTAGGACAAACATATAATGGGAAATTTCCCGCATTACGCATTGATTATATACTTCATAGTCCGGAAATTAATTTAAATAAATTCGAAACCTTCGATAGTAACTTTTCAGACCACTACCCATTAATTAGTCATTTCGACTGATTCTTCTTTACTCTTTTCAGTTGCAATAAGTTCATGGCGTTAGATTCAAAACCAGAAATATCGTTTTGAACAAAACGAATAACTTGATCGTAGTACAAAGGAACAATAGCCGATTCGTCAATTATCAATTGATTCATTAATTGATAATAGTATTGCCTTTTCTCTAATGAAACCTCCACCATCGCCGCTTCATAATAGGCATCGTATTTATCATTTGAAAAATGCGTGTAATTTGGTCCATTAGGACAAAAGTTTTTAGAGTAAAACAAGGCTAAATAATTTTCTGCATCAGCATAATCAGCAATCCATGAGCCCCTAAAAAAGTCGAGTTTAGATGTAGCCACCATTTGTCGGTGAGTAGATGGCGGATTAATATTAATTGAAACAGATATGCCTATTTCTGAAAGCTGATTTTGAATAAACTCACACAAATCAAGATATGAACTTGTAGTATTAAGCGTAACCTTTATATCTTCTAGTTTGGATGCTCTAATTAATTCTTTTGCTCGCTCAGGATTGTAGTCATAGCCCCTCAAGGTATCAGAGAATGAAGGCAAGCCTTTTGGAATAAATCCATTTACAGCAGGAGTGCCAATATTATTCCTCAAATAGGTAATCATTTTCTTTCGGTCAAAGCCATAGTTAATCGCTTTTCTCACTTCAATACTCTGACTAGCCGATGTATTGTTATCGTCCATTAAAAAACCTAAATATTCCGTATTTAGATAAGGCAAGGACTGAAGTTGTATTTCACCTATATATTCATCCCTCAACACACCATCAGATGTCAACACCTCATCTTTAAAGGAAGGGTCTAGCCCAGAAATGAAATCAATATTTCCTTTTAAAAACTCTAGAAAGGCTGTTTGCTTGTCTTTTATAAAAGTAACAGAAATAGCATCTAAAAATGGAAGCCCATCTTCAAAATAATGATTGTTTTTTCTGAATACTAGCTTTACATTCTCCTTCCAAAGCTGAAAATGAAACGGTCCAGCACCGATAGGTGCATCTCTGAAGCTTGTATTTTCTACAATGATTTTTGGAACAACAGAACAATATGACATGGACAATAAACCTAGAAAAGGTGGGAATGGCTGTTTTAATGATATCCTAAGAGTACTATCATCAATAGCAACATAGTTAGCAACATTATTCATTACCCAGGCTCCTGGAGAAGCAATTGTTTTGTCTGTTAACCGACCGAAACTATACACAAAGTCCTGAGCCGATACTTTTCTATCTTTTTCTGAAGTGAATAAAGGATGTTCATGAAATAAAACATCATTCCTCAAATGAAAGGTGTAAGTCAAAGCGTCTTCAGTAATACCCCACGAATGGGCTATACAAGGCTGAACATTAAGATTAGAATCTAATTGAACTAAACCATTAAATAATTGATTAACAGCCCAAATATTTGCTTGATCTTTAGCAAATGCTGGATCAAGACTTGTTATCCCAGCTGATTCATTGTATTTGAAGATACTTAGATTAGAATCATCAACAGTATTTCTACATGAAAACGACAGTGAAAGAACACAAATAAATAAACAGAAATGGATTAGAGGGCGTATCATTCAGGGAGTAAAAATACACTATATCGATAAACATTCAAATTCCAGCCTAGAAGGATTATAAATGTGAACTTGTCGGAGGTTCAATCTATACTCAAACTATGTGTAATGGTTAGCTTAATTGCGATAAACGATTTTAACTTTTTAGCGCTAACAAATGTTTGAGTTCCTTACAGACTGGAAAATGAAATTAAAAAAATTATCAAATGACACTCATGTTTTATTATACGAGCAGAATTAAAAAAGAGTTACATATTTATGTAAAAAAAATAACTTTTAAGATTTTCAACACCTTAATTATCGGATATAAAAAGTTAATTTTGCCAGCGTATGGAAAATCAATCCACAGTAGCTTTTTATACTCAAGGGTGTAAACTTAACTTTTCTGAGACTTCTAGTATTTCTAGGCAGCTAGTCAATGAAGGCTATCAAAAGGTTGATTTCAAAGACAAAGCCGATATTTATGTCATTAACACCTGTTCTGTTACTGAAAATGCAGACAAGGAATGTAAACGTATTGTTCGCTCTGCCCTAAAAACTTCTCCAGAAGCATTTGTAGTAATTGTTGGCTGCTTCGCTCAATTAAAACCTGAGCAAATTTCTGAAATTGACGGAGTCGATTTAGTACTTGGAGCTACTGAGAAATTTAAACTCAACCATTATCTCAACGATTTAAGTAAAAAGGAAACTACTGAAATTCACTCTTGTGAGATTGACGATGCTTACTTTTTTGTAGACGCCTATTCCATTGGAGACCGTACTCGTGCATTTCTAAAAGTACAAGACGGTTGTGACTATAAATGCACCTATTGCACCATTCCTTTGGCAAGGGGAATTAGCAGAAGTGATAAGTTGGAGAACGTGATCAATAATGCTAAATCTATTTCAGATAAAGGCATTCAAGAGATTGTGCTTACTGGAGTAAATATTGGGGATTACGGTAAGGGTGAATTTGGAAACAAAAAACATGAGCATACATTCTTGGACTTAGTCAAAGAATTAGACGAAGTATATGGTATTAATAGACTTCGTATTTCATCTATTGAACCTAATTTGTTGAAGAACGAAACCATTAATTTTGTGGCGAATTCAAAAGCCTTTGTACCACACTTTCACATCCCATTGCAGTCAGGTTCTGATGAGATTCTGAAGAAGATGAAAAGACGCTATTTGACTGATATATATACAGATAGAGTTTCTTACATAAAGTCATTAATGCCACATTGTTGTATTGGCGTAGATGTCATTGTAGGCTTTCCAGGTGAAACCGAAGAGCATTTTCTTGAAACTTATAATTTCTTGAACGAATTGGACATTTCTTACCTGCATGTCTTCTCCTATTCTGAGCGTGCCAATACTGAAGCCGCTGAAATGGACAATCCTATTGATAAAGGCATACGACACAAACGCAGCAAGATGCTAAGAGTTCTATCAGCCAAAAAGAAAAGGCATTTCTACGAACAACAAATTGGAAGTACTAGAGATGTAATTTTTGAAGGTGAAAATAAAGACGGTTTTATGTACGGATTCACCGAAAATTATGTGAGGGTAAAAACTCCTTTTCAATCAAGCTGGATAAATACCATAAAAAAAACAGAATTAAACCAAATGGATGAGAACGGAGTTTTTATCTTTGAAGAATTATAACATCAGATTATGTATCCTAACATTAGCTATTTACTAAACGACCTTTTTGGAATTAACATTCCCCTACCCATTCAAACCTTTGGTTTTTTTGTCGCCATTGCCTTTCTACTTTCAAGCTGGACACTTTCACTAGAACTAAAACGTAAAGAAGAAGAAGGCTTATTAAGCGCAACTAAACGCAAAAAAATTATCGGTAATAAAGTAAGTCCTCAAGGTTTAATCGTTCAAGCCATAGTAGGCTTTTTGGTAGGCTACAAACTCCTCTATTCCGGACTGAATTACAGTGATTTCGTAAACAACCCACAAGGTATGATACTTTCTAATGAAGGACACTTTGTAGGCGGTCTGATAGGTGCATTCATCAATGCTTCTATGAAATATCGTGAGGTAAAAAAAGAGGAACTAGAAAAGCCTAAGACCATTACAGAAACAGTTCACCCTTATCAGTTGGTAGGTAATATCACTATGATAGCTGCTATTTCTGGAATTATTGGTGCTAAGTTGTTTCACAATCTAGAGAATTTAGACGAATTTATGGCAGACCCTATTGGTCAACTGCTATCATTTAGTGGGCTTACCTTTTATGGCGGTCTTATATGTGGAGCTATTGCAGTAATATATTACACCAAAAAACACGGTATTAACTACAAAATAATAAGTGATGCCGCCGCACCAGGGCTGATGCTTGCTTATGGTATTGGAAGAATGGGTTGCCACTTTTCTGGTGACGGCGATTGGGGCATTACCAATCTCGCTCCTAAACCTGAATGGATGAGTTTTTTACCAGAATGGACGTGGGCGTACACCTACCCCAATAACGTTATTAATGCAGGTGTTCCCATTGAAGGTTGTGTAGGTAACTATTGTAATGAACTATTGTACCCTGTATTCCCTACTCCTATTTATGAAATTGCTATGGCATTGGCATTATTTGGTCTATTATGGGCATTGCGTAAACGCATCAATATTGCAGGTATGCTATTCGGCATATATATGATTGTTAATGGTCTTGAGCGTTTTTTCATAGAGAAGATAAGGGTAAATACTAAATACATCATTTTTGAGAAGGAAATTACCCAAGCAGAGCTAATTTCCTTTGGACTAATCATTACAGGTATAATAATTGTGTATCGATTGTATGCCATTCATCGTAAAAAAGTTATAACATAGTACGAAATCCAGCCATGAAAAAAATACTATTACTACTCCTACTCTCCAATCATTTAATAGGACAATCTATTATCAAAAACCTTGTTTTTGAAGGAGCTGGCGTCAGAGGCATTGCCTATGCGGGAGCTATCAAAACACTAGAAAACAAAGACCTCATGGATAGCATCCAAAAAGTTGGCGGAACTTCAGCAGGAGCCATTACCGCAATGCTAGTATCTTTATGATATAACTCTACAGAAATTGGACAGATAATTTGTCAAACAAAACTTAATAAATTCAATGATGGCAAACACCTTTTTGTAGGTGGTATTTATCGATTAAACAAACGCTTTGGTTGGTACAGAGCCAAACGCTTTGACAAATGGCTATCATAGATAATTGTTTACAAAACAGCCAATCCAAACATTACCTTCAAAGAACTTTCAGAAAGAAATTTTAAAGAGTTGTATGTTACTGCCACGTGTTTGAACAAACTAAAATTAAGTTAATTTTTGGAAAAGAGAAATACCCTAATATGAAAGTCAAAGATGCCGTAAAGATATCCATGTCCATTCCACTATATTTTGAAGCTGTATTTATTGATAGTATTAGCACCATACCACCAAATACAAGTCAAACATATTAGCCTATTATAGATTGTTTTTTAAATAGAGAAAATACAACTGGCTTGTTTGTGGAGTGGAGTAAATTGGTTTAATGTAATGGAAAACAGCGAACTTTCTAAGAGCTACACATGATTAGGAATTGCTTTGGTTAGTAAGTTTTTAAATAAAAATAAATGGGTAGCGGATGTTTTTTTAGGATTCAGTAGAACTTTAGATTTAAACTACTACGCCAAGCCCAGAATGGGACTAAGCGTTGGAAGACGCTTTTAAGCCTTTCTAATTAGCAAACACAGCCCTAAGAAGGTAATTCCCCCATTAATCATAAGCAGTTCAAAACCGAACGGAATGTAGAGCTGTAATATGTAAGTCGCTACTGGCGACAGAAAAGCCACAATAGGCACAGCTTTATCCCTAACACTCCACTTGGTAAAAATACCAAAGGCAAATAAGCCTAAGAGAGGTCCATAAGTGTAACCTGCTACTTTGAATAAAGCCGAAATAACGCTATCGTCATTTATAGCTTTAAAGATGAGTATCGCCACCACTAAAAGCAATGAAAACGCAATATGAACGTATTTTCTAGTTTTTCGACTGTTTTCTTTCTTTTCAATGTCCAAAAAGTCCACACAAAAAGAAGTAGTCAGAGAAGTAAGTGCTGAATCGGCACTAGAGTAAGCCGCCGCTATAAGACCTAAAATAAAGAAGACTCCTACTCCTAAACCTAAATCGCCTTGTAAAGCCACCAAAGGAAATAAATCATCACCTTTAGGGATATCTAAACCAATTTGCTGAGCGTATAAGTATAATAGAGCTCCAAGTGCCAAGAAAAAGACATTAACCACAATCAAGGCAACACTAAAGGAATACATATTTTTCTTAGCCTCAGATAGGCTTCTACACGATAAGTTTTTCTGCATCATATCCTGATCTAAACCCGTCATGACTATTGCTAGAAAAGCACCAGATAAAAATTGCTTGATAAAGTTCTGCTTTCCCTCCCAAAAGAACATTTGAGAGTATTCACTCTGACTAATAGTCTGCGTTAAGTCCATAAGACCTAAACCCATTTTATCTGAAATTAGCCAAATACTCACCCCTACTGCCGATAGCATAAAAAGGGTTTGTAAGGTGTCTGTCCAGATAATCGTTTTGATACCACTTCTAAAAGTATAAATCCAAATCAGTACTATCGTTAGAGAAACCGTTAACCAAAAGGGAACATTCCAAGCATCGAATATGGCAATCTGCATCACATTAGCCACCAAATACAATCTAAAAGATGCCCCTATTGTTCGTGAAAGTAAAAAGAAAAAAGCGCCTGTTTTGTGTGTCACTTCTCCAAACCTATCGCCCAAATAAGCGTAGATAGACGTTAAATTCATTCGGTAATATATGGGCATGAGTACATTGGCAATAACCAAATAACCAGCCGTCATACCCAAAATCATTTGCATATAGCTGAATTGACTATCCGCTACCCAACCCGGAACAGATATAAACGTTACACCAGATAAGGTTGCCCCAATCATACCAAAAGAAACAATGTACCATGGCGACTGCTTATTTCCTAGAAAAAAAGTTTCATTACTATCATTCTTACCTGTCAAATAAGAAATCACAATAAGTCCCAAAAAGTACAAGGC